>NZ_BADI01001096.1:0-903 GCF_000333555.1 Herbaspirillum sp. B65
ACGGCATCCTCAGGTGCTAAGCCTATCAGGCAGCGTAGTAGATTTGGTCAACTTGGGTTCATCTAATAGCTTCGTTTTGTACGCCATCAATTGAGACTCATCAATATCAAACCGCTGTAACCATTGATCAGCCGACCAACCAATCAAACGAGGCTCACCATCAACCGATACACGATGCAAACTAACTTTTTGGGCACGCACCTCTTTCTTGTCGCCGGTCAGTACCGGCGAGAGCATGATGCGGTTGTAGTTGCCGTGCGGCTCGGCGCCGAAGACGGTGATGTCATACAGGTCCGGTGCGAGCTTGAGCAATTCCTCCACCGTGCGCATGGCAGCCATGCCATTGCCGACCACCACCAGCGATGGCTTGGCTTGATCCTTGTCGGCGCTGGTCTGCATGTCAGCCACCGATCCAGACTTTACCCTCGGCAATGCGCGCCGGCCAGGCCGGTACCGAGTTGGCGGGTTCTTCCAGGCAGTGGCCGGTGGTCAGGTCGAAGTGATGCTTGTAGATGGGCGAGGCTACCACGATGCGTTCCCCCAGGTTGCCCACCAGGCCGCGCGAGAGGACAGCCGCCTGGGCGTTGGGATCATAGTTGCCGATGGCGAACACGCGCGCCTGCGGCGTGCCGGAGGAGCTGTCGATGACGTGGAACACTGCTACCTGCTGGTCGCCCACCAGGGCGGCCACGCCGGTGTTGGGGACGATCTCGGCCAGTTCGCAGATCGGGGTCCAGTGCTTGATTTGTTGGTCGCTGTGCATGATGGGNTCCTTGTATCGTCCTTGGTTCAGACCGTCTCGACGACGACCGGGATATCCAGCAGCTTCTTCTCGGCCACGGTGGCCGGTCGGATCTGTCCGCGTTCCTCGACGAACTGGATGTTTGCATCGGCGGGCTTGCT
>NZ_BADI01001095.1:0-2481 GCF_000333555.1 Herbaspirillum sp. B65
GGTAGCATCGGTTCGCGCGCCGTCTGCTATGCCAAGCGGCCACTGGAAATCTGGGATCGCCTGGGCGTGGCTGCGCGCATGGTGGAGCAGGGCGTGAGCTGGCAACTGGGCAAGGTGTTCTTCGAAGACCGGCAGGTCTATCAGTTCGATCTGCTGCCCGAAAGCGCACACAAGATGCCGGCCATGATCAATCTCCAGCAGTATTACCTGGAGCAATACATGGTCGAGGCCTGCCAGGCCCATCCCTTGATTGACCTGCGCTGGAAGCACCAGCTCTTGAACCTGAAGCAGGATGATGAACAGGTCACGCTGACCGTGGAAACGCCGGATGGCGTCTTCCACATGCAGGCGCAATGGATCATCGCCTGCGATGGTGCCAACAGTGATACGCGCAAGATGGTCGGGGCTGAGTTCACCGGCCAGTTCTTCCAGGACCGCTTCCTGATTGCCGATGTGATCATGAAGGCCGATTTCCCCACCGAACGCTGGTTCTGGTTCGACCCGCCTTTCCATCGCGGCCAGAGTGTGCTGTTGCACAAGCAATGCGACAACGTCTGGCGCATCGATTTCCAGTTGGGCTGGGATGCCGATCCCGAGCAAGAGAAGAAGCCCGAGAACGTCATCCCACGCATCCAGGCCATGCTGGGCAAGGATGTGGAGTTCGAGCTGGAGTGGGTCTCGGTGTATCAGTTTGCCTGCCGTCGCATCGACAACATGCGCTACCAGCGCGTGCTCTTCGCCGGCGACGCTGCGCATCAGGTCTCGCCTTTCGGTGCGCGTGGCGCCAATACCGGCGTACAGGACATCGACAACCTGGTATGGAAACTCAAGCTGGTCATCGATGGCCTGGCACCGGTCAGCTTCATCGATAGCTATCACGAGGAGCGCGCCTTTGCCGCCGATGACAACCTGCGCCAATCCACCCGTTCCACCGATTTCATCACGCCCAAGAGTCGCGCCAGCAACGTCATGCGCGACGCCGTGTTGACCCTGGCCGAGACCGAACCCTTCGCGCGCACGCTGGTCAACAGCGGGCGTTTGTCCACGCCTACCCCCTATGTGGACTCCTCGCTCAATACTCCCGACAGCGCACTGTTCGGCGGCCGCATGGCGCCCGGTACCCCTTGCGCCGATGCGCCGATCCTGCGCGATGGCCGTCCGGGCTGGCTGCTGGAGCAATTGGGGGAGGGCTTTACGGTGCTGGTGTTTGGCGCCGTGGAAGTTCCTGCCAGCATCGAAGCCGCAGGACTCACGGTCAAGGTCAAGCGGATCGGCGCACCCGGTTCAGGTACCGAGCTGGTGGACGTGCAAGGACTGGCGGCCCAGCGTTACGGTGCACGTGACGGGTGTGCCTACCTGATCCGGCCCGACCAGCACGTGGCCGCGCGCTGGCTGCATGTCGAAGCTGCGTCTATCGAGCAGGCTATCGCCCGCTGCGTCGGTCATTGCACGGCGTAAGTGCCCGCGGGTTGGCGCGTGCGCTTGAGGTGATACATGCCCTGGTCGGCGCGCGCCAGCAAGGCTTCCATTGACAGGCCATCCTCGGGATAGTGGGCGTGGCCCAGGCTGGCGCTGACGTTGAGCAAGGTCGTGCCAATCGGGAAGGGTTGGGTGAGAGCCTGGGTCAGCTTGTCACGGATGATGGTGATGTCGCCGCAGGCGACGATCTCGCTGAGCACCACGAATTCGTCGCCACCGATGCGGGCAATGGTATCGGCATGACGCAGGCTTTCCGAGAGGCGCTCACCGATCTGCATCAATAGCAGATCACCAGCGGCATGACCCAGGCGGTCATTGACCGCCTTGAAGCCATCCAGATCCAGGAACAGCAGGGCAAACCGGCCCTGTTCACGCTCGGCTCGGGCAATCGCCTCGCTGATGCGGTCTTCCAGCAGGTTGCGGTTGGGCAGGCCGGTGAGGCTGTCGTAGAGCGCCTGCTGGCGCAGGCTTGCATTGACGCTCTTGGCATCTGCCAGTTGCTGGCCCAGACGGTCGCAGCGACGCCGGGCCTTGCGCAGCAAGCCACCCAGCACGCCGATCACCGCCACCGCCCCCAACAGGGCGCAGCTCAGGGCCAGTTGAGCGATCATGGCCAGTTCCCTGTTATCCATCCCAAACATAAAACGCCGCGCCTTCTTTCATTGCTACGCAGATGAAGCCTCTGCCATAGATGTTCCGAATCTCGAAGCGGGTGTGGGCCAACTGTGCCAGCTTCTTCCGGATGCGATAAATGATGGTGTCGATGCGATGCGGATCGATGATTTCGGCCGTGATGTTGAGGGCGTGCATCAGGTGTTCCGCACTGACCGGGAAGTGCGGACTGAGAAACAGCGTGGTCAGGACTGCACATTCCTTATCGCTCAATGCCAGGCGCTCATTGTGCGGGCTGACCAGCGTACCGTTGCGGCGATACAGGGTCCAGGCCTCGGTGTTGCCGGGCGCCGGCGTCTGCAGGATGTGCAGGCGCCGCAGGAAGGAACG
>NZ_BADI01001094.1:0-1045 GCF_000333555.1 Herbaspirillum sp. B65
CCAGGGCACGGCTGACCTGCATCTTGTCCAGCGAGGTATGCGGCACCAGGTCGCTGGCCTGCATCTGGCCTTCTTCGGCCAGGGCGGCCAGGATGCGCCATTCGTCGCGGGTCAGCCCGAAACGGTCGGCATAGACGCTGGCCACCGAGCGGCTTACCGCCTCGGCCAATTGCGCCAATTGATAAGGAAAGAAAGCTTGCAGTTTCATGCCGGTATGGTAACAGACGTTACCAAGTCGTGGCAGCCCATGCGGACTTGATCTATATCAAATCCATTGTTCAGATGACGAGATGTTGCCTCCTCGTACGTTGACCGTGTCGCGCAATCGTCCATATAGTAACAAACGTTACTAATTATACCCAGTCCATCCAAGGAGACCCAGCATGAAAATCGATCGTATCCACCACGTCGCCTACCGCTGCAAGGACGCCCAGCAGACCGTCGCGTGGTACCAGAAATACCTGAACATGGATTTCATCCTGGCCATTGCCGAAGACCAGGTACCCTCCACCAAGGCTTCCGATCCCTACATGCACATCTTCCTGGATGCCGGCCATGGCAATGTGCTGGCCTTCTTCGAGATTCCCAATTCACCGGCCATGGGACGCGATACCAATACCCCCACCTGGGTCCAGCACATCGCTTTCAAGGTCGATAGCGAAGCCACCTTGACCGAAGTGATGCAGCGCCTGCAGGCCGATGGCATCGATGTGGTCGGCATCACCGATCACACTATCTTCAAGTCCATCTATTTCTTCGATCCCAGCGGTCATCGCATCGAACTGGCCGCCGATTGCGCCACGCCAGAACAGATGCAGCGCCTGGACGAAGTGAAATGGGACATGCTCGAAGAATGGTCGCGCACCCGCCGCGCCCCCAAACATGCGGCCTGGATGCACGCACAGGAGTTCACGGCAGCGGCACAGTAAAAAACACCAACATCCACCACGACAACAACATCGACATCCGCAGGAGACAGCCATGCCAAGTACCTACACCTATCCCCGTTTCGCCTATCGCCAATCCAATGAGCAGCGCAGCGGGC
>NZ_BADI01001093.1:0-1473 GCF_000333555.1 Herbaspirillum sp. B65
ATGAGGCGCGGTTCTGATGCGCCTGAATGAATGAGGGTGATGGCATATATATAAATGTTTTATTCAATAAATATGCTTAAATTGATTATCTATTTGCTTTATTTATTTCTCCATAAGGAATTTCCTGATGGCAATTGTGATCGCCCTCCGTATGAGGGGCGATGGCACGCGGGTGGGAAACTCGTGGAAAAGATGAGAAACTGGCTATGCCGGCAGATGTCGTTTTCATGCCGGGCGGAGAGGGGAAGTGGCGATGGCCCGTCACTCGACCATTGTTGTCACCAATTTGTCAGTCGGACCTGTGAGCATGTGGTCCATTTTTGGATGGGTATCAGTGAAGCCGAATAAATTCCCTTGCCGATTCTTGCTGATCCTGTTGACGATCCTGGCATGTCCCGTCGTTCTGGCCAAGGATCAGATCACATGGGGAAAGCACCATGTTCCGCCTTACATGATCCAGGAGGGCCCGCGGGCCCATCAGGGCATTTTCGATTTGATCCTCGATGTCCTGAAGGCCCGCCTGCCGCAATACCAGCATGTCGAATTGAATGCAGCGTTTCCGCGCATCATCAACGAAATCAGGAATGGCAATCATTGGTGCTTCGTTGGCGCCTTGAAGACGCCTGAGCGCGAACAGTATGCTTATTTCTCGCTGCCGATTTCGATATTTCTGCCGCTACAGGTCATTGTCCGCAAGAATGACGTCGGCCGCTTCAACCACGTGGAGTCGGTGCAGGACTTGCTGCGCAATCGACGCCTGGTCACTTCCGTGATGCGCGGCAGGTCTTATGGTCCGCAGTTGGACCCACTGTTGATGGCCAATCCACCACAGGAAAACTATTCAGAGTTGAAGGAAGCCATCGGAATGCTGCTGGCGGGGCATCTGGACTATCTGGTGGAGTCGCCCCTGGTGGCATTTGATGTGGCCAGCCATATGGGACACGACGGCGCGCTGACGAAAATCCGGACGGCCGAGCAGGGCGCCATTACCTATGACCGGATCTTGTGCCCCAAGAATGCATGGGGCCAGCAAACCATAGAAAGAATCAACGAGATCTTGCTCGCAGTGCGAGGCGAGCCTTTTTATCGGCGCATCGTCGAAAAATGGAATGATCCAGAGTCGGTCAAGGTCATCCGGCGGATCTACGATACCGAGTTTCTTCAGGCGCGCTGAAGAGCCGGCGCCAGTGCGCCAGTCCGGTGTCACTTGCGCTGTTCATGGCGCACCGCCGAAGATTCATCCTCCGCACCATTCGGGCTTTTCTCCACCAACACTCCGCCACGTCCCAGCCTTTGTATTCCGGCAGGCGCATTCAAGGGTGGCTGGCCCCCCAGCGTGCCTTCGTGGCCCGCGGGTTCGGGCGCGTAATGGGTTTGTGTCGGCCCTTGCTGGGGACGACGTGCCGGCTCTTGATCCTCAAGCGGGTGGTTGTCGCGCAGATCGGCGTTTTCAGGCTGGTGCATAACGTGGGC
>NZ_BADI01001092.1:0-2815 GCF_000333555.1 Herbaspirillum sp. B65
ACACAGGAGCTGCCATGCATCGGCCACGCACAACACTACGACGACTTCATCTAGCTCTGGGATTGACCGCCCTCATCTCGACCGCGCCCGTCTGGGCGCAGGAATGGGGAACCTACCTCAAGCCCTTCGCCGCTGACTCGCTCTGGAACAGTCGTCCCGTCAATCCGGTCTTCGATACCTTCGTGATTCCGACCGACGCCTACTTCCCGACGGTGACCAACAATACCTATTCCACCGGTATCTTCCTGGCCTCGCCGAATGATCCGCCCGTCACCGTCACGGGTCTGACCGGCAGCAAGGGACTGTTCCACACCGACGATGAAAGCCACCACGACATCACCATTCCGCACTGGCCAGCTGCTGCACGCGCAGCGCCCGGTACCGATGGACATGCCGATATCGTCGACCCGACCACCGGGATCGTCCACTCGTTCTTCAAGCTCAAGCAAGAAGGCACTCAGTGGACTGCCGCCATGTACGCCTGGACCAAAATCGACGGCCGCGGCTGGCCTGAGCCTGGCCATTACTACCAAGGTGCCAGGGCTACCGGCGTGCCGGCCGCGGCCGGCATCATCCGCATCCACGAGGCTGCGCAAAAACCGCAGTACTACCCACACGCTCTGGCCATGTCCTTGACCTATTCCGGTCTGAGTCCCAAACCAGCCTACGTTTTCCCTGCCACCTCGGCCGACACCGAAGCGGCCATCCGCAACAAGGGCGGCATACCCGAAGGCAGCCTGGTGATGCTGCCGCCCGACTTCGATACCAGCAAGCTCACCAATGCCGAAGTGCGCCGCATCGCCGAGACCTTGAAGCGCTACGGGGCCTATATTGTCGATGCCAACATCGGCACGCCCTTCGTCATCTACGCCGAAATCGGCTCGGACGCCAATCCTTCGCCTAGCGGCTGGAACAACACCGTGGCCAGCGAAATGCAATCGATCCGGGCCGCACTGCGGCGCGTGGTCAGCGCCCAGTCCTGGATCGACGGCAATGGCAAGACCTTCACGCCCAACCAGAACCTCAATCTGCTTTCCATGCGCGGCAACTGGACCCAGCAATCCGGTAGCACCCTGGGCAAGTACAGCTCCTGGGACCAGGCCGTGGTTTTCCCGGCCACCAGTTCCATGTCGGAAGTGGTCAATTACAGCAATCGCGGCATGAATGCCGTGACCTGGGCCAAACCGGTCATGGGTGCTTCCTACACACTGACCGCACGCACCACCAATGGTGGCAAGCTGCGCATGAGCATCTATGACCAGCTGGTCGGCAAAGTGGTCTTCGACAGCGGCTACCTGGCCGATGGCGAAAGCAAGACCTTCACCTGGAACGCCAATTCGCCGCGCCTGGTGCTGTACGCGCAAAGCGGCGTAGGCAACAGCTCTGCCGTGGGTGGCCAACTGCTCAAGGCTGACTGACGCACCCTGCCGCAACCCTGCCGCCGCCGTCATCATTGACGGCGGCTTTTTTCATGGCGGCGAGCTCGCCGGCAGCAAGCCATCACGCTGCATCGATTGCAGCAGATACTTCGAGGCCGCCAAGCTGATGTGCTGATCGTCGTTGTACAGATAAGCGCCATCGATCTTGGCCTGGCACTTGCCTTGTGCGCAGAACAGCGACACCGGATCAAATACGGTGGCCTTGGGATGCAACTGGCGCAACTCGTTGACGGCGGTGTCGTAAGCCTTGCGGATACTCTCGTGCTCGGCCTGGGTAAAGGCACATTCACGGGTGGGCGCATCGCCGAACCGATTGACGCAGGAATGCGGATCCAGCTTCAGGTAAGGCACGTCGGCCATGAACACCACGCGCTTGCCTTGCGCGATGAAGCTTTCAATCAGGGCGCCATATCCCGACATGAAGGCTTCGCGCTCGCTCAAGGGGTGATCATTGACCTTGTACTGGGAAGGCGTATCCAGATTGCCGCGCGGATAAGCGCCGCTGATCACCACCGTCTGGATCGAGGGGAATTTCTGCCCCACGGCGATGGCTTGCTGGGCAATCTCGGTGCAGTTGTTGGACCAGCGTCGCACATTGGCCGGTTCGTAAGGCAGATTGGGATAGACCCGACAGGCGTGGCCAGCCACCATGATGGACGGCAGCGCCAGTTGACGACTGAAGATGGCCGAATGCAAGGCCATCACGTGACTGTCACCCACGAACAGCACCTGAGGCTGCGCCGAATTGGAGAGACAGACTTCCTCGCTGACTTCAGTCAAATGATTCAAGCGCGCACAACTGCCATCGGAATTACGCGAGCCTTCGAAGACGTCGCTACGCGCCAGGTAATCGAGTTTCTGGTTGATGGCCCGTTGCGGGAAGCCGCCGTTACGATAGATCACCATGCCGGCCACACCGACCACGATATTGAGCGCCACCAGCCCCAGGACGATCTTGACGCCACCAGCATGGCGCAACGGGCGCTCGATGAAAAGGAAGGTACCCCAGGCCAGCAGCACGGCAGCGACCACTGCCAGCAAACGCCACTCCTGCGGTGCAGTCTGCCCGGCAATGATGGTGGCGAAGGCCAATAACGGCCAGTGCCAGAGATAGAGGGGGTAGCTGATCAGGCCGATCCACGCCATGGGTTGACTGGCCAGTACCTTGCGGTTGAACCATGCCGCCGGACCGGCAGAAAGCAGCAGGAAAGCACCGATGCAGGGCAACAGTGCCCACCAGCCAGGGAAACTGCGTGTGCCATTCAATAGTACGAAACCGATAACCAGCAACAGTACCCCGAGCCATGACTGCAGGTTCTTGAACCGCGCGTTCAGGTCGGCCCGGTGCAGGTTGATGTAGCCCAGTTGCCACCCAC
>NZ_BADI01001091.1:0-884 GCF_000333555.1 Herbaspirillum sp. B65
CGCCGGCCAGTTAGCCAGACTGATGACCTTGCGACCATAGCCTCCCCATGCCAGCAGTACCGACGTACCGATGGCGAGCAGCAGCAAGCTTGACACCAGCAAGGGCCAGCTCAATCCCAGCACCAGCCAGATGAGAAGGTTGCCGCACCAGGCCGCCACCACCAGCATGACCAGCAAGGCTAGCGGCGGCACGCTCAGATCCAGGGCCAGTGCCGCCAGGGCGCCATTGCCACGCTTGAGCGCCCCTCCCAGCAGGCGCGGCACATAGGTCTGGATGACGCTGAGATGGCCATGCTCCCAGCGGGTACGCTGGGTGCTCACGCCACTGTCGCTGGAGGGGAAATAGCTGTAGACCATGGCCTCGGGGCAGAACAACGGGGGCTGGCCGGCCTCGGCCAGATCCACGCCCAGTTTCATGTCTTCCACGATGTGTCCGGTGGCCAGGTCGGCCTGGCTGATCTGCGACCAGGTAAAGGCCATGCCGGTGCCCATCAATTGACAAGGCTGACCCAGCTTCTGGAACCCCAACGGGCGCACCAGGTTTTTCACCAGCCAGGCGAACTCGGCGATCTTGCGCATCGGGCCGCCACCTTCGGGAGCGTGCATCAAGTACAGCGCCTGCACCGGTCGGCCGCTTTGAACGCAGGCGCGCGCCAGCTTTTCCAGAGCCTGCTCGGCCAGGTAGCAATCGGCATCGACGATGATGACCACCTCGGGGGCATCGGCCGCCAGGTGCCTGATCCCGTGATCCAGCGCATAACCCTTGCCACGCAATTCCGCATGGGAACGTTCGGTCACTTCTGCGCCAGCGGCCCGCGCAATGGGCGCCGTCTCATCGGCGCAATTGTCAGCCACCACCAAATACCGGTCGGCCTGGCTCAACT
>NZ_BADI01001090.1:0-13809 GCF_000333555.1 Herbaspirillum sp. B65
AACCCACTGGGGTTTTGGTAGCCCAGTTTTAATGCCACCCGTGGCACGGTTTCGGCCTTGGTCAAACGTTGCAGCGCAAGGATTACATGCAGTTGTCGACGCCAACGCCCGAAGCTCATACCGATTTCCTGCAGCAGGAGACGGCTCATGCTTCGCTCGCTCATACCAATGCGCACCGCCAAATCGCCCTTCGCTGTCTTCTCGGTGGGATCGGCCAGCATCATTTCGGCCAGCCGACGCAGTCGCGGGTCGCGCGGCATGGGAAGATGGAGGTCCTCCACCGGAGCAACAACTAGCTCATCGAGCAATACGGAAATCAAACGTTCTTCCCACCCACCTAGCGAATACGACTCTGGAAAGCCCGCCGCCTTCAGCAAAAGCTCGCGTAATAATGGCGATACAGAAATTGTGCAACAGGTTTTCGGGAGATCCGGTGCGGCGCCTGGCTCAACAAACAGGCAATAGCATTCTGTTAGACCCGCCCCATGCGCCGCATGAGGTAAGTCTCCTGGTATCCATACGGCGCACTGCGGCGGAACGATCCAGACGCCATCTTCTATCTCGCAGTTAAGGATTCCGCGTACCGAGTAAAGCAGTTGCGCCTTACGATGCTTGTGCTTGGCATTTTCCCAGCCCTTTGAAACTGAAGTCGCTCCCAGAGCCACAACGGGTCGAGAAACACTGTCGACGTCTCTAGTTACTGTTAAATCTGATATTGTAATGACCGACATGGTGTGTTGAGCCGGGGATCGAAGAAGGTAAATTGGCCGAGTCTAAAAGCATTATGACCAATTTACTCACTAGCGTCCAAGTGCTTACTTGGCTGGGCTGTTTTGACCAGCCCTCGAAAATTGGATAATTTAGAATTAGAGAGCGGCGCACCACGATGCAAGTTCTTCTTAGTACACACCGCCTTATTCGGACACGCTGCGTGCCAACTGTTGAGTTACTGAGATTGACCCGACACCGCCAATAGGATCAAACTAAGGTTTCATCCAATTTAATTGTGGAAGTGTGTCATGGATATCGACATTCTCGGATTTGACTTGGCTAAAAGTGTGTTCCATTTGCATGGTGCGGATCGCGGTGGTTCCTCAAAGTATGGTGCTAAAGTAATATGATCAGCATCCTCATTGATAAAGCTATCTTTTGGGGGAACAGATAGCCT
The DNA here is from genome assembly GCF_000333555.1 of Herbaspirillum sp. B65. NCBI lineage: Bacteria > Pseudomonadati > Pseudomonadota > Betaproteobacteria > Burkholderiales > Oxalobacteraceae > Herbaspirillum > Herbaspirillum sp. B65. The sequence goes on from NZ_BADI01001090.1 coordinate 1,169, forward strand.
TGGTGGCGAAGCTACGGTCTTTGTCGACTGGCTGCGTAGCAGCTGCCTTATTCTAGTTTGCAATGAGATCCTTATACTTGGGGATTCTGAATGCCGCTGACCCCACCAACGTACCCAAGCATCCTCTCTGACCGCGCTACCCTCGCACAACTCTGTCAAGCCGCGGAAACGATACACGTCCATTCTCCAGAATGGTACGGGTCCACTGTCACTGAGCGTTATGTAGATATGGAGATGCAGTTTGCTTTCTAATTTATCAATCTTGATAACTGAGCTGTTGGCTGTTGATTACCATAATCGATCTAATCGCCCAATGCGCCACCACACCTACTGTGTTGCGCTAGGAAGGGAGCGGTGGCGGTGCTCCCTCCTGTTTGTTGCCTTGCCTGTGCTCCAGTAGACGTCGTTAGACGATGCCGCTGCTGCTGCGTCCCGCCACCACCGGGCGCTCCTCACGCTTGTGATCGCGATAGGCGCTGGCACGGTACAAAGCCACCGGATCGACGGCACCCCCGCTGCGATAGCGTGCCATGGCCAGGATCGCGCTCACATCGGTACGGAAGGCCTGCTTGAGCGTCTGCGCTGCCATTAGCACATCGTTGTTCCTCTGGTGATGCGACAAAGCTTGCGTATCCACCAGCGCGGCCTGGAGGTAAGCGCGCTGCACTTCCACGGCGCTGGTCATCAGGCTTTCGATAGGATCGGTGACGTTGTGCGACTGGTCCAGCATGTAGGCCGGGCTGAACGCCTGGCCGTCGCGCGTGGCGGCATCGCGCAATTCGTTGAAGACCAGGAATAGCTGGAAGGGATTGATGCTGCCTGAATCCAGGTCGTCGTCCCCATACTTGCTGTCGTTGAAGTGGAAACCGCCCAGCTTGCCGAACTGCGCCAGTCGCGCCACGATCATCTCGATGTTGGTATTGGGCGCATGATGTCCCAGGTCCACCAGGCATTTGGCCTTGGGACCGAGTTCCGTCGCGCAGGCAAAGCTGGTACCCCAGTCAGCGATTGTAGTGGCATAGAAGGCTGGCTCGAACAGCTTGTGCTCAATGTAGACCAGCCAGTCCGACGGTAGCGCGGCATAGATGGCGCGCATGCTCTCCAGATAGCGTTCCAGTGCGCCGCGCAGGTTACTCTGGCCGGGGAAATTGGCGCCGTCGCCGATCCACACCGTCAGGCCCTTCGATCCCAGCGCGTGGCCCAGCTCGATGCAATCGATGTTGTGCGCCACTGCTTGCGCGCGAACCTCGGGATCAAGTGCGGTGAGGCTGCCGAACTTGTAGCTGTGCGGCTGGCCGGCCGCATCCTGGAAGGTGTTGGAATTGACGGCGTCGAAGTGCAGGCCATGCTGGGTCGCGGCTTCACGCAGGGCGTGCGCATCGTTGGTGTGGTCCCATGGGAAGTGCAGCGAAACACCGGGCGTCACGCGGGTCAACTGATGGATGGTGCCGCAATCATCGATCTTGTCGAACACATTGCGTGGCTCGCCCTGGCCGGGGAAGCGCGCGAAGCGGGTGCCGCCGGTACCGACGCCCCAGCTCGGCAGGGCCACTGCGAATGCTTGCGCCTGACGCGTCAGGGCCTCGATGTCGCAGCCGCGCCTGGAAAGGATACCCGCCAGCGCTTCATAATCGGAGTGCAGTTGCTGGTGGGCGCGGGCGTTCTGCTCGGCGATGAATTGCGGATCGATACGATAAGTCATGCTGTCTCCTGCGACTATGCCATCCTTGGGCATCGTCATCGTTGTTGAAGGGAATGCTGAATAGGGTGAGGTGGGTCAGCGTCAGCGCGTGAAGGCTCCCGCATTGCCGGCATCGACATTGAGGATATTGCCGGTGCTCTTGGCCGACTTCTCGCTGGCGAAGAAATAGACGGCTTCGGCGATATCCTCCGGCAGCACGCTGCGCTTGAGCATGCTGCGCTGGCGATAGAATTCCTCGACGTCGTCGGCCTCGATCTTGTTGGAGGCGGCGCGTTCTTCCTTCCACTTGCCGTCCCAGATGCGCGAGCCGCGAATGACTGCATCCGGATTGACCACATTGACGCGGATGCCATGCGGCGCACCTTCCAGCGCGATGCAGCGCGCCAGGTGGATCTCGGCGGCCTTGGCGGTGCAATACGCCGAGGCTCCCGCCGAAGCCACCAGGCCATTCTTGCTTGCAACATAGACGATGCTGCCCCCCAGCCCTTGGCTCAGCATGCTGGAGAAGGCGGCACGGCTGACCAGGAAATAGCCGGTGGCCAGCACCGAGAGATTGCGTTGCCACACTTCCAGGCTTGTGTCCTGCAGGGGCGAGGCCGAGGCGATGCCGGCATTGGAGACCAGCAGGTCGATGCCGCCGAAGCGCAGCGCCACGCTGTTGAGGATGGTAGCTACATCCGCTTCGCTGGTGATGTCGGCGCGCACCACGCCGATGGCATCCGGCCCCCCGTGCTTGAGCAGGGCCTGTTGCGCACTGTCGAGCGCGGACTGATCAATATCGGTCAGCATCACGCAGGCCCCCTCAGCGAGCAACTGGCGCGCTACTGCCTGCCCAATGCCCCCGCCGCCGCCGGTAACCAGGGCGATGCGTCCGGCCAGGCTCTTGGGCTTGGGCATGCGCTGCAGCTTGGCTTCTTCCAGCAACCAGTATTCGATATCGAAGGCTTCCTGCTCCGGCAGGCCGACGTAGCTGTCCACGCCGTTGGCACCGCGCATGACGTTGACCGCATTGATGTAGAACTCGCCGGCAATACGTGCAGTGGCCTTGTCCTTGGCGAAGGACAGCATCCCTACTCCGGGGATGAGATAGATCACCGGATTGGGGTCGCGCATGGCCGGGCTGTTGGGACGGGCGCAGCGCTGATAGTAGGCGGCGTAGTCCTGGCGATAGGCTTCGAGCGCCGCGTCGAGGCCGGCTTCCAGCGCGTCCAGGTCGGGCTGTTCGGGCGAGAAGTCCAGCACCAGCGGACGGATCTTGGTGCGCAGGAAGTGATCGGGACAGGAGGTACCCAAGGCGGCCAGCGGGCCCAGGTCCTGGCTGCAGACGAATTCGAGCACGGCATCGCTGTCATCGAAGTGGCCCAGCTTGTATTCACTCTTGCTGATCTTCCGCGCAGCAAGGGCATGATGCGTGCCGCCAGGGCGGCACGTTCGCCCGCTGCAAAGGACTGGAAGCGCGCACCACCGAAGGCCGGGGTACGGCTGTTTGTGGCCAGCCAGGCATCTGCGCGGCGGATCACGTTGAGGGTGTTCTCATAGCACTCGCGCGCGCTGTCGCCCCAGGTGAAAAGGCCGTGGCCTTCGAGCACGATGCCCTTGAGCTTCGGCTGGGCACGCACCAGTTGTTCTAGCTTCAGGCCCAGGTCGTAGCCGGGACGCTGCCACGGCAGCCAACCCAGTTCACCCTCGAAGATGCGGGCCGTGAGGTCGCGGCTGTTTTTGCAGGCGGCAATGGCGATGACCGCATCCGGGTGCATGTGGTCCACATGGCGGCGCGGGATGTAGGCGTGCAGCGGGGTGTCGATGCTGGCGGCGCGGGCATTGAGGTTGAAGGTGCAATGGGGCAGGTAGCCGACCATCTCGTCTTCATGCTCCAGGCCACGGTAGCGGCCGCGCAGGGCTTCCAGTTTTTCCATGTAGAGGGTGGCGAAGCCATCCAGCTTGATGCTGCCCAGGTCGCCACCCGAGCCCTTGACCCACAGCACCTCGACCGTCTCCCCGGTCAGCGGATCGGGCATGGCGATCTTGGCCGAGGTATTGCCGCCGCCAAAATTGGTGATCTCCTTGTCCGCGCCCAGCAGGTTGGAGCGGTACAGCAGCAGATGCGGCTCGTCCAGAGTCGCGGCGTAGGCATCATCCCAAGCCGAGGCGATGCGTGATTGGCCCGCCTTGGCGTGGGCGAGTCCGGTCGGTGAAGCGATAGTCATGAAGTCTCCAGTTGTGGTTATGTCTGCGCACAATGGCGCGAAAATCCTGCTCAAACAGCATGGAGACTAGTAAAAAGCAGCAAGCAATCAGAGTCAATCGATCTGCGATCAACTTTATGATTGTTTGCAAATCACTCATCAAGTTGATTGATTGATTGTTGACTTGTTTTTTGGCGATCGCTTAGTCTTGCTGCATAACGAAAAACGCCGGACAAGGCTTGGCCGAGACCAAAGCCGCCGGCCATCATCATGGAGACAGAGATGATCAATCACAATCGCCGCAAGCGCCTGCTGTCGCTCCTGGGCGAGCATACGGCGCTCACCGTCGAGCAGCTGTGCCAGTTGCTCAATGCTTCGGCGGCAACGGTACGGCGCGATATCGCCTGGCTGGCCGAGCGCGACATGCTTGCTCGGACCCGTGGCGGTGCCGAGCGCCTGGCGCAGAAGCGCAGCGCCTTTGCGCTCTCGGGCGAGACCTTCCAGGCCAGCCTGGCGCGACAGCCTGGTCAGAAGCGTGCCATCGCCCGCCATGCGGCCGAGATGTGCGATAACGGCGAGACCATCATCATCAATGGCGGCACCACCACTTTCCTGATGGCCGAGTTCCTGGCACAGAAGCGCCTCAAGATCCTGACCAATTCCTTCCTGATGGCCGAGCGCCTGCTCACCACCAGCGAGAACCAGATCATCGTTCCTGGCGGGCAGATCTATCGCGAGCAGAACGTCATCCTCAGTCCCTTCGAGAACGACATTACCCAGCATCACTATGCCAGCAAGATGTTCATGGGTATCTACGGAGTTTCGATGCTAGGCCTGATGGAAGCCGATCCCTTGCTGATCCAGGCCGAAAAGCGGCTGCTGGGGCAGGCCGAACAACTGGTGGTGCTGGCCGACAGCAGCAAGTTCTCACGCAAGGCCGGTCTGATCCTGTGTGGCCTGAACCGGGTCAATTGCCTGGTGACCGATACCGGTATTTCGGACGCCGCTGCACAGATGATGGAGCAGGCCGGGGTGAAGGTCGTCGCGGTGCCCCCCGAGCACGAACGGCTGGCCCTGGTGGGTTGACTGGTATGGCGCGTAATACACGCGTGGCAGGGCGAAATATAACAACGACGTACGTTTGATTGCAACACGGCACCTGCGTAGACAGGGCTGCACCTTACTCATTCAACAAGGAGACAACACATGACCCGCAACACGTTCAATGCGGCCGCACGGCCTTTACGCGCAGCGCTGCTGGCCCTGGCCGCCGGTGCCATCGGCCTGGTCGCCGCCGGTCCCGTCCACGCTGCCGACAAGGTACGCATCGCCATGGTGGTCAAGAGCCTTGGTAACGGCTTCTTCGACGCCGCCCATGAAGGTGCCAAGGAGGCTGCGCGCGAGCTCGGTGATGTGGAAGTCATCTATACCGGACCGACCACACCCACGGCGGAAGGCCAGATCGAGATCGTCAATTCCCTGATCAGCCAGAAGGTTGATGCCATCGTTATCTCGGCCAACGATGCCAATGCCCTTGTACCGATCACCAAGCGTGCCCTCCAGCGCGGCGTCAAGGTGCTGTCTTTCGACAGCGGCATTGCCAAGGGCGGCCGCCTGATGCAACTCAATCCGTCCAACGCCGAGTTGATTGGCCTGAAGCAGATCCAGATGGCTTCCGACGCCATAGGTGGTACGGGCGACATCGCCATCCTCTCGGCCACTGCGCAGGCCACCAACCAGAACATCTGGATTGGTGAAATGAAGAAGGCGTTGACCCGTCCCGAGTTCGCGCGCATGAAGCTGGTGGCGACCGTCTATGGTGACGACCAGTCCGACAAGAGCTATCGTGAAGCCATTGGCCTGTTGCGCAGCAATCCAGGTCTCAAGGCCATCATCGCGCCCACTACCGTGGGCATCAATGCGGCCGGCAAGGCAGTGGTCGATGAGAAATTGGTCGGCAAGGTCTATGTGACCGGTCTGGGCCTGCCCTCGGAGATGGCGGGTCACGTCAAGAGCGGTGCGGTCAAGAGTTTTGCCATCTGGAATCCGATCGACCTCGGTTATGCCGCGACCTATGCCGCCTACCAGTTCGTCAAGGGCAAGGCCCAGGGCAAGGATGGCGAGAGCATCGCCGTAGGCCGCATGGGCAGCATCAAGCTCGATGCTGCAGGCGAGGCTGCGCTTGCACCGCCCTTTACTTACGATGCCAGCAACGTGGACAAATTCGCCAAAATCTTCTGACGATTTGATGCCAGCGGGAGCGCCCGCCGCTCCTTTCCTCTCCTGCTCACGCTCATGGTCTGCTTATGTCCAGTCACGTAATATCCCTCCCCGGGACAGCAATGCATTCCCCCCAGGCTCCGGCGCGCAGCGCCATGCGTGCCGCCGCCGATGAAAGCACCGCGCCGGTGCTGACCCTCTCCGGCATCGGAAAGCGCTTCCAGGGCGTGGTGGCGCTGCACGATGTCGGCTTCACGGTGCGCCCCGGCGAAGTCATGGCCCTACTGGGCGAAAATGGTGCCGGCAAGTCCACGCTGGTCAAGATCCTTACCGGCATCCATCAGCCCGATGAAGGCAGCATTGCGCTGGCGGGGCGCGAGGTGCGCTTTGCCAGTGCACAGGATGCGGTGCGCGGCGGCATCACCGCCGTGCACCAGGAAACGGTCATGTTCGAGGAACTGAGCGTGGCCGAGAACATCTGGGTCGGCCGCCAGCCTTTGTGCGGCACGCCCCGTCGCATCGACTGGCGGCGCATGGAGGAGGAGTCGCGCGCCCTGTTTGCCCGTCTCGAAGTGGACCTGCCCGTGCGCGCAAAGGTCAAGGACCTGAGCGTGGCCCAGCGCCACTTCGTCGAGATCGCACGCGCCCTGTCGCAACAGGCGCAGGTGGTGATCATGGATGAACCGACGGCCGCGCTGTCGCACCACGAGATCAGTGAACTCTATCGGATCATCGGCCAGTTGCGCCGCGCCGGTACGGCGGTCATCTTCATCTCCCACAAATTCGACGAGATCTATGCCGTCGCCGACCGTTACACCGTACTGCGCGACGGCCGCTTCGTCGCCAGTGGCGAACTGGCCGATATCACCGAGCAGCAACTGGTGGCGTTGATGGTGGGGCGCGAGGTCGGCCAGGTGTTCAGTCGGGTGGCCAATCAGACATCCAGCGAGCTGGCACCGGTACTGGAGGTCAATCATCTCTCGCACCCCAGCGAATTCGATGGCGTTAGCTTCTCGGTTCGCCCTGGTGAGATCGTGGGCTTTTATGGACTGGTCGGTGCTGGCCGCTCGGAGGTCATGCATGCGCTGTTCGGTCTCTCTCCCGAGGCGCGGGGCATGGTCCGCATTGATGGCCGGGAGGTCAGGCTGACTTCGCCGGCCCAGGCCATCGCTCATGGACTGGCCTACGTGCCTGAAGATCGCCAGCGGCAGGGTGCTTTGCTGTCCCTGCCGATCTTCCAGAACATCACCTTGCCGGTGCTGCCGGGCATAGGCTTCTTCCTGCGCCGCCATCGCCGCCGCGAGATCGGGATCGCACGCCATCTTTGCGAGCAGCTCGAACTCAAGGCCAGCCACTTCTACCAGCAAGTGGCCCAGCTCTCGGGCGGCAACCAGCAGAAGGTGGTGCTGGCCAAATGGTTGGCCACCCAGCCACGCGTACTGATCCTGGATGAGCCGACCAAGGGCATCGATATCGGCTCCAAGGCCGCCGTGCATCGTTTCATCGGCGAACTGGTGGCACAAGGACTGGCGGTGATCCTGGTGTCGTCCGAACTGCCGGAAGTGATGGGCATGTCGGACCGCATCGTGGTCATGCATCAGGGCCGTGTGCAACAGGTCTTCACACGCGAACAAGCCAGTGCCGAAGCGCTGGCTGCCGCTGCCTCGGGTGGCCTGTACGCCGATGCTGCCACCACAACTTCTGCAGGAGATCCCACATGGCATTGAATTTCCTGATTTCCCGGCGCGCACCTGCCGCCGCCGGAGGCGAGGCGGGTGAGGCGTTTTGGCAACGCCGCGAGCCGCTGCTGGCGCTGCTGACGGTGGTACTGATCCTGCTGGTGGGCTTGCGCGCACCGGTATTTCTGAGTACGCAGAGCATGGATAACCTGCTCACCGACAGCGCCATCACCATCATGCTGGCGCTGACGCAGATGCTGGTGATCCTCACGCGCGGCATTGATCTCTCGGTCGCCTCCAACCTGGCGCTGTCAGGCATGATGTCGGCGCTGCTGGCGATGCATTTCCCGCAGTTGCCGGTGGGTGTTTTCATCGTCCTGGCGGTATTGATCGGATTGCTGCTGGGGCTGCTCAATGGCTGGCTGATCGGCTATCTGGAATTGCCGCCCATCGTGGTGACGCTGGGCAGCATGAGTGTCTTTCGAGGAATGGTATTCGTGCTCTCCGGTGGCGCATGGATCTCCTCGCGCAACATGCCGGGCGACTTCATCGCCTTCCCCCTGGCGCGGCTGGGAGGACTTACTCACCTGGTCTGGCTGGGTGCGCTGGCGATAGTGGCGATCTGGTTCCTGGCCCGCCACACGCGTTTCGGCCGCGACCTCTATGCCATCGGCAATGATCCTGCCGCAGCTGCCTACGTTGGCATCGCGAGTCCCGCGCGCCTGCTCTGGACCTACGGTCTCTCGGGTGCGATGGCTGGCCTGGCGGGATATCTGTGGGTGGCGCGCTATGCCGTGGCCTATACCGAGATCGCCTATGGCTTTGAGTTGACCGTGATTGCCGCCTGCGTGATCGGCGGCATCAGCATCGCCGGCGGCGTCGGGCAGGTCAGCGGCGCGGTGCTGGGGGCGTTGTTCCTGTCGGTCATCAACAATGCCCTGCCGATCATGCGCATCTCGCCCTTCTGGCAGAGCGCCCTGACCGGCATGGTCATCCTCTGCGCCGTCGTCCTCAACGCCCGCGGCAAGCAGGGCGGTCGCAAACAGATCCTGCCACTGCACGGGCAGAAATCCCTCACCACCGGGAGTACAGCATGAGCAGCATGAGTGAACCGGCCTGCGCGCCACGGTCCCGTTATCGCATCGACGAAAAAGCCCGCTTCCATCCACGCGACCTGCTGCGCCATTGGGAGGCCTTGCTGGCTGTCCTGCTGGTGTTGGTCTGCATGGTCAACGGACTGCTGCTGCCGCATTTCTTTGATCCCTACAACCTCGCTGACAGTACCTTCAACTTCAGTGAGAAGGCCATGATCGCCTTGCCGATGGCCTTGCTGATCATCTGCCGCGAGATCGACATTTCGGTCTCGGCCATCATCGCGCTGGCCTCGGTGGCCATGGGCCTGGCCAATCAGGCCGGCGTGCCGCCGCTTGGCTTGCTGCTGATAGCCATCGCTACCGGCACGGCTTGCGGCTTGCTCAATGGCACGCTGGTCACGCGCCTGTGCCTGCCCTCCATTGTGGTGACCATCGGCTCGATGTCGCTTTTTCGCGGGCTGGCCAGCGTTGTGCTGGGCGACCAGGCCTTTACTCAATATCCGGCAGAGCTGGGTGATTGGGGACAGGGCTACTTCTTCGACGTCCTGCCGCGTCCCTTCGTGGTCTGGCTGCTGGCCGCCGCCATGTTCGCCGTGCTGTTGCATGTGACCCGCTGGGGCCGGCAGCTCTACGCCATCGGCAACAATCCGGTCGCCGCGCGTTTCTCGGGCGTCGCAGTGGATCGCTACCGGCTGGCGCTGTTCGTACTGACCGGTGCAATGGCAGGTCTGGCGGCCTTCTTCCTGACCGGCCGCATCGGCAGCACCCGGCCCAATATCGCCATGGGCTGGGAGCTGGAGATCATCACGGTGGTCATCCTGGGCGGTGTCAGCATCGCCGGGGGCACCGGCACCATCGGTGGCGTAATGCTATCGGTGCTGGTCATGGGCATGCTGACCTATGGGCTGGCGCTGGCCAACATCCCCGGCATCATCATGACCATCGTGGTCGGTGCACTGCTGCTGGCCACCATTGCGATACCGCGCCTGCTGCGCGGCAAGCGGACAGCGGGGCGCTGATGGAACAGATCGCCTTCACCATGCAATTGCGCGCTGGCTGCGCCGAACAGTACCGGGCACGACATGACGCGTTGTGGCCGGAGCTCGCTGCCCTGCTGCGCCAGGCCGGCATTCGCGACTACAGCATCTTCCTCGATCCCGACAGCGGCAAGCTGTTCGCGGTATTGCGGAGAACGTCTGACCACGGCATGGATCAGCTCCAGCTGAATCCACTGATGCAGCGCTGGTGGACCTCAATGGCAGACCTGATGGAAACCACACGCAACTACCAGCCCGTGACACAAACTCTGATACCGATGTTCCACCTGCCATGAATCCTGTTGTCGGGAGATCCGGAGACCCCTCTCCAATGCACGCTGACGCCATTGCCGTGTTTGACATCGGCAAGACCAACATCAAGCTCACCCTGGTCGATGCCCAAGGGAAGGAGCTGGTCGTGCGCCGCCGCGCCAACCAGCCGCGCGACGATGGGCAGTATCCGCATCATGATGTGGCGGCCATCGAGACCTGGTTGCTCGACAACCTGGCGGAACTGGCGCACCGCTGGCGTATCCGGGCCATCGTCCCGGTCACGCATGGGGCGACGGCGGCGTTGGTGGATGAGGCCGGCATCGTGCTGCCGGTGGCGGATTACGAATTCGATTTTGAATTGGGCGCCGAGCATCCTCCTTATGAGACTCTGCGCCCTCCGTTTGCGCAGAGTGCCTCGCCGTTGCTGGGAGCGGGACTGAATCTGGGGCGGCAGCTGTATTGGCAGTCCCGTCAATTTCCGCAAGCCTTCGCACGCGCCCGATACCTGCTGATGTATCCGCAGTACTGGTCATGGCGCTTGTCGGGCGTGGCAGCGGCAGAGCTGAGTTCGCTGGGCTGCCATACCGATCTGTGGCAGCCAGAGCAGCATTGCTATTCCTCGCTGCCGGCGCAATGCAACTGGATGCCGCTCATGCCGCCGCTGCGTCGTGCATGGGAGCGGCTTGGTCCGGTGCGTCCGGAGCTGGCGCGGCGCACCGGCTTGCCAGCGGACTGCGCGGTCTTGTGCGGAGTGCATGACAGCAATGCTTCCTTGCTGCGCTACCTGCGCGGTGACGACGACGGGCCGCGCATCGTTCTCTCCAGTGGTACCTGGCTGATCGCAGCTGCTCTCGATGGCCGCGTCAGCAGCTTGCGGGAAGAGGGCGACATGCTGGCCAACGTCAATGTGCTGGGCGCGCCGGTGGCCTGCATGCGTTTCATGGGCGGGCGCGAATTTGCGCACTTGGCCGGCGATGATGTCGCCTGCAACCAGGAACAGTTGCAGGCGCTCATCGATGCGCAGGTCTTTGCCTTGCCGTGTTTCTCGGAATACGGCGGACCGTTTGCCGGCATCGCCGGCAATATCATCGGTTCGCTGCCGGACCAGCCAGGCAGCCGCTATGCGCTGGCCACGCTTTACTGCGCACTGATGACCGACTACTGTCTGAGCGCGCTAGATGTGCCGGGCGATATCGTGGTCGAAGGTAGCTTCACAGCCAACCCTCACTTCGCTGCGCTACTGGCGACGTTGGCCTCGCGCGGGGTATACCGGTCCAATGATGCCAGCGGTACCACCCTGGGAGGGTGGCTGCTTGAGCAATGGGAGCAGCCTCGGCCAGCCCCGAAACTACCGGGATTGTTGCCGGTGGCGCCGTTTAGGATGCAGGGGCTGGGAGCATATCGGGAGAAGTGGCTGCGCAGGATCCATGAAGCGCAACAGGTCGCGGCTTAGCAGAAATGTCAATGGGCTGCGGCCGGGTGAGAACCGAGCATCAGCCATTTCAGTACTGCCTACATCGTCTCCCAGCATGGGCTGATGCATCGAAGGCGTGCTGGGACGACGGATGATGAACAGCAATAGCGGCCTGACGGCAACAAGTCCAATCCGCCTTCAGTTACCTAAACGCTCCAGCCGCATGGCCAGCGCGAAACGATCAGAGGGATGAACCGACACAGAGAACTCGAACATTTGCCCCGCAGCATCCAAGTAACGGCGAACGATCTCCAGGCCCACGCTGCCAGGGACAACCTGCAATGGAGCGGCCAGTTTTTCATCAATCAGAATGCCTCGGGCAACCTGGTGAATTTCGTCCACGCGACGTCCGTAATGGCGCTCAATGAGCGTGCTGATCAGAGAGTCGGACTCATCCCGTACCAGGGCGCCGACCCCAAGGTATTGGGTATCGACATACACATCCGTCCACCCCACAGGCTTGCCAGTGCTGCTGTCGGAACGAATGCTGGACACGCATAGCCAGGCGCTGCCTTTGCCGCAGCCCACATTGTCGGCCAACTTGTCCGCGACGATGACCGTTTCGATGTGCTGTACCTGGCGCACCGTCGCCGTGCCGAACTGGATCAGATCCTCCAGCGAACCAAGCGAGGCACGAAATTCTTCCTTCGGTACTGCCGACTCGACCCGCGTGCCGGCGTTCTTCTTGCGAGAGACCAGTCCCAGTCGCTGCAGTTCGTGCAAGGCGGCGCGGATGGTATGCCGGCTGGTCTGATAGAGCGCACTGAGCTCAAGTTCTCCCGGTAATACGCTGCCTACCGGGTGTTCTCCGGATGCAATCTTCTCTTTCAGTTCTCTGGCAATTTCCGCGAAATGCGGCTTGTGGACGGTCTTTTTCATGGTCTGGGCAATGTGTACAGATATTGTACGCGCAAATAAGACTTGCCTTACATGTCCGGACATATTAGATTTAATATGTTCGTACATATTAAATGGG
>NZ_BADI01001089.1:0-2085 GCF_000333555.1 Herbaspirillum sp. B65
TTTTGCGACCATATCCAGCATCACGAAAACCTCAGCCGCATCGAGGCAATCGAGAAGGCCGCTGCCGTGCGGATGCGTCCGGTGTTGATGACCACTGCGGCGATGGTCGCAGGCCTGGTGCCCTTGCTGTTTGCAAACGGCGCGGGCTCGGCCAGCCGCTTCTCCATTGGCATCGTGGTGGTGATGGGCATGATGATCGGTACCTTCTTCACGCTGTTTGTGCTGCCCACCATCTACAGCTTTATCGCCAAAGATCACCGTGCATCAGCACAAAGCGAGCGCGCCCGCGAACTGTCTACTGCGGAGGCGCCTGATGTCGCACTCTAAACTGACCCCTATCATGTCCAATGCTTCCGGTGCGTCGCCATTTGTCTCTCGACGCGTCGTCTTGATTGCGATTGTCGCTGCCATCGCCAACGCGGGCTGCACCACCGGACCAGACTATCATCCACCGGCCTTGCCGGACGTCGTAGCAGGCAGCTTCGTGACCAAGCCGGCCGATACAGACATTGCGGCGCCGCTGCCCGCGCACTGGTGGAAGCTGTACAACGACCCCGCGCTCGACCAGCTTGTGCAGCTAGCGTTGTCGGCCAATACCAATCTGCGCGTCACACTGGCCAACCTCGACCGTGCACGGGGCGTCTACAAGGAGGCGCGCGGCGGCCTCTATCCTTCGACCAGCCTGTCGGCCGGCCCCAGCTATGGCCGGGATCAGACCACGTGGACGGGATCCGGCCAGGCACCCACGCAGTTGAGCTACAACGGTGGCATCGATATCTCCTACGAAGTCGACCTGTTTGGCCGGGTCAGACGCGATGTCGAGGCGGCCCGCGACAATGCCGAGGCAGTTGCCGCCGCCCATGATGCCGCCAAGGTGGTTGTCGTCGCCGACACCACGAAGGCCTACCTGGATGCCTGTAACTATGGTGAATCCATGCAGGTTGCGCAGGCGTCCATTGCACTGGCTCAGCGCAGCCTGGATCTGGTCAGACGCCAGGAGCACGCAGGGGCGGCTTCGCTGCTGGATGTGGAGCGGGCCGGCGTGATCCTTGCACAGGCACAGGCGGCGTTGCCGCCGCTGCAAAACCAGCGGGAGACCGCGCTGTTCGAGCTGGCCGTGCTGATGGGGCGCACGCCGTCGCAGGTGCCTGAGTCTGCGCGTGCCTGCATCAAGGCGCCGGAAGTGGCAGGTGCGCTGCCCATCGGCGACGGCACTGCGCTACTGCGGCGCCGCCCGGACCTGCGCCAGGCCGAGCGTCAGCTGGCCGCCGACACAGCGCGTATTGGCGTGGCTGTGGCCGACCTCTATCCGCGGGTCACGCTGGGCGCGTCGGCCAGTTATTTGCGCGATGATGCTCTGAGCGGCAATCGTACCTGGTCGTATTCCCTTGGACCGCTGATTTCCTGGAGCTTTCCCAACACAATGGTGGTGCGCAGCCGTATCGCGCAGGCCAAGGCCCAAGCCGCAGCGTCATTGGCCAGCTTCGACGGCGTAGTGCTCAATGCGCTCAAGGAGTCCGAGCAGTCCCTGAGCGCATATGGCGCGGCGATGCAGCAGCGCCAGGCATTGATCGACGCACGTGATCGCGCTGACAAGGCTTTCCAGTTGGCAGACCAGCGCTACCGCGCCGGATCGATCAGCTACCTTGACGTGATTGTCGCCCAGACCAGCCTGATTGACGCGAAATCGCAGGTAGCATCTGCAGATCAACGTGTAGGTTCTGCGCAGGTCAGCGTATTCAAGGCGCTGGGCGGCGGATGGGAATAAGTCACCATGCGCCAGCGCGCAAGGCTGTCGCCGAGGTGGTGACCCCACCTCGCGCTTGGCCAGTATTCGTCATGCGCCATGCTGCTTCGTGTTGTGGCACATCACGGAGGCCGGGCATTGCTAAGGAGCTACACTATGAAGCACTACGATGAATCGCGTCGTATCCGTGACCTGATTGCGCCATTCGGCAGCAAGACGCCCCAGTCGGGCAAACACAAGAGAAAGCCTGTTGTGACAAGCCGTGGCGGGAGCGGACTGCCGATGTCGTCTCAGGAACGATGTCTGGGAATGAGTGGCTTGCGCCCCACGATTGCACG
>NZ_BADI01001088.1:0-2578 GCF_000333555.1 Herbaspirillum sp. B65
GCGGGCGGCAGACGCGCATGGCCGCCCAGCGCCGAGGCGCCGACGCTGGGGGCGGAGTTGGCCTGTTCCAACTCCAGCCCGGCGCGCGATTGCTGCAGGCGAGCGCGGGCGATGCCGAGATTGGGATTGGCTTGCAAGGCGCGTTCAATGAGGCTGTCGAGTTCCGCATCGTTGAGACCTTGCCACCAGCGGTTCACCGGCATGGCGGTAGTGGCACTATCGCCAGCGCGCACGAAGTGGCCAGTATGCGCAGCCTGCGGTGCGGCTTCGGGCGGGGCGGCGTATTCCGGGCCGAGCGCACAGCCGGCCAGCAGCGCAGCCGCAGCCAGGGCAATCAGGCGGGCGCGGGGAAAGAAAGAATCGGTCTTGTACATAATCATCATCAATGAGAAGCCACCGGTGCGGCATTGGTCGGCAAGGGGCGCAGGAACAGCACCAGCGGCGTGACGCAGACGATGGCCACGCCCAGCAACCAGAACAGGTCGGCATAGGTCATGGTCAGCGCCTGGACCTGGATGGTGGCGCCCATGAGTTGGATCGCCACGTCCTGGCCGCCCAGCAGGTGCGCTTGGGCCGCGATGCTGGACTGCACCAGGTCGGAATTGGCAGAGAGGCTCTCTTCCAGGCGCCGGCTATGCAGCCACAGGCGCTGGTCCTGGATCACGGCGATGGCCGCCAGCGCCAGCGAGCCGCCCAGGTTGCGCGCCGCGCTATAGAGCCCGGAAGCGTCACCGGCCTGGGCGGGCGGCACCGAGCGGATCGCCGCCTGGTTCAGGAACAGCATGGCCAGCACCGTACCCACACCGCGCATCAACTGCGAGGCTACGAAGGAGCCACCGTAGGACAAGGGACTCAGGTCGGTTTCGAGGAAGGCCGAGGTCGCCAGCAGCAGGAAGCCGGTTCCCACCGCGATGCGGATATCGATCCGTCGCATCAGCAAGGGCGTAAAGGGCATCATCAATATCATCGGCACCCCCGAGAGCAGCACGATCCAGCCCGACTGGCACGAGTTGTAGCCGGCAATACCGGAGAGGAACTGCGGGATCACGTAAGAGGTGCCATACAGTGCCACGCCGACGATCATGGCCATCATCACCACCGAGCCAAACTGACGGTCGCGCAAACAGCGTAACTGGATCACCGGATGGCGCGAGCGCACCTGGCCGATGGCCAGGAGGATGAAACCCAGCAAGGACGTGGCGGCCAGCCAGCGGATATCGGGCGAAGAGAACCACTGCTCGCGCTCGCCCTCCTCCAGCACCACCGTCAGACCGCCCAGCCCCAGCGCCAGGCCGGCGATGCCAAACCAGTCGGCCTCGGCCAGTTGTTCGAACTTGGGACGTTCATAGGGAATGGCCACCAGCAGCAAGGTGATGAGCGCAGCCCCCACCGGCAGGTTGATGAAGAAGGCGTAGTGCCAGCTCACGTTCTCGGTCAGCCAACCGCCCATCACCGGACCCAGTACCGGACCCAGGATGGCGGTAGCGCCGAACATGGCATTGCCCACCGGTTGCTGTGAGCGTGGCAGTCGGGTGGCGATGATGGTCATGGCCGTAGGAATGAGTGCACCACCGGTAAAACCCTGCCCAACCCGCCCGATGATCATCATCGGCAGCGTGGTGGACAGACCGCACAGCACCGAGAACAGCGTGAACAGGCCGGCCGCAGTAAGCAGCAGCACGCGCAGACCCAGCAGGCGTTCCAGCCAGGCCGACATGGGGATGATGACGATCTCGGCCACCAGGTAGGCGGTGGCGATCCAGGTGCCTTCGGTGCCGGAAGCGCCAATCTCGCCCTGGATGGTCGGCAGCGAAGAGTTGACGATGGAAATATCCAGCGTGGCCATGAGCGCCCCCAGGGTGCCGGCCGCCACCGCCAGCCAGGCGGAAGCATCGGCCTTTTCTTCCTGGGCGCCCGGACCGGCTAGCGGCTTGGCGGGGGCGCTACTCACTGCGGCTCCTTGCCGGTAGCATTGGCTTCACTGTTGCGCTCGCGCAGGGTGCGCAGTTCATCCTTGGCGGCAATGGTATTGACTTCCACCGTCACCGACAGGCCGGCCACGAAGGCGCGAGTTTGTTCCGGGGTAGCATCGATGGCCACCCGAACCGGGACGCGCTGGACGATCTTGGTGAAGTTGCCGGTGGCATTCTGCGGCGGCAGCAGTGAGAACTGGGCACCCGTGCCGGGCGAGAGACTCTCTACATGGCCCTGGAATTCCACACCCGGCAAGGCATCCACCTTGATGGTGGCGGGCTGGCCGATGCGCATGATGCCGATCTGGGTTTCCTTGAAATTGGCGCTGACGTAGAAGCGCGTCGGCACCACCGTCATCAGGCGCGTACCAGCCGAGACGAACTGACCGACCCGCACCTGCTTGTCGCCGATGCGGCCATCGACGCTGGCGCGGATCTCGGTATAGCCGAGGTTGACGCTGGCCGCGTCATATTGCGCCTTGGCGGTTTCGCCCTGGGCCTGGGCTTGGCGCACCTGGGCCTGCAATGAACGCACGCGCAACTGGGCCGCTTTCAGTGCTGCGCGACGCGCCGCCAGGGTGCTGCGTGCCTGGGCCTGCTGGTTG
>NZ_BADI01001087.1:0-9961 GCF_000333555.1 Herbaspirillum sp. B65
TGCCTTTGGCAAGAGCGTAATACTAAAGCTGCTTTTCTTTCTAGCGCAGCACAAACCACGGCACTCAATCGCGCATTGGTTTCGATTGATCTAGCACCTGCCGCCGCCCCATCTAATGATAGATTCTGGGAATCAGCTCCCAAACCTACAATCGAAGAGATGAATGAAAATGTATGATTGAGAGAAAAATATGAGCTTTTTTGTCGAACACCCGGCACCAACTGATGAGAAAAGGCTTGAAAAGCTATCAGGCAGAATTCAGAACTATAAAGCTTCTCGAGAAACTGCGAGCTTCTTCTTTACTCCAAATGATCAGCGAAATTTGAGCGTATTTGCTGTGGCATCTGCTGCTGCGGGTCTTGCTGGACAAGCGGCCATCCTATCCAACTATTCTTCTTCCATGGAAGAAGAGGCAGATCACGTTCAGTTCGAATTGAATGGCAATAGGATAAGCGGTTGGTTATGGCACAGCCCGTTTAAAGAAGGTGACGAAGTAGAGGTCGCTGTTCAGTCAAATGGCGATCACTACCAACTATTAGGAATGATAAACAAGGAAAAAAGAATCATCGCCTTGTACCCTCATTGCTCCAGAGGAAAAATAAGTCACATCAAAAATGCGATGAAATGGTCAAGCATTTTCACTATTGTCTGCTTTGTATTTGCATCACTAATCAGCATTGACTGGGAAACCGGTGAAGTACTGTTTTGGCGCGATTTTTTTGCCAGCCGAGCCGTGATGCTATTAGATATCGCCTTTTTTTTGTCGCCCACTTTGATTTGTGCAATTTTGATCAGGAAATGGATGCCTTTCGTTCGCCTTGCAGAAGCAGTTTTCCATACACTAGAACTACCAAATCCCTCGCACATTGACTTAGTCAAATCATCAAAAAAACTAGCGAGAGATGGTGATGAACCTGCATGTGGCGTCATGTATTTCAGATACTAGATTGACGGGATGACCGCCTAACCAAAGTAAAAAATAACGACTGAACGAGGCCGTGAGCACATTCTTAAAACAACCAGAAAATAATAGTCTGGAAAAGATATCCGGTCGCGTTACCAATTATAAGAAGAGAAGAGACGCGACACAGCCAGTTTCGTTTTTACCGAAAGTGACCAAACTACGGTGGGCATTGTTGCAGTGGGGGCAGCGCTATCAGGCTTATCCGGCGTCGCAACCACATTGTCCACCCATGCTTCTTCCATAGAAGAAGAAGCTGACTACGTTGAATTTGACCTGGACGGGCGCAGAGTGAGCGGGTGGCTTTGGCGAAGCCCATTGAACGAAGGTGACAGTGTCGATGCCGCAGTTGAAAGGCACGGTGATCACTATGAGCTGTTTGGTATCGTGAAGAAAGAAGAAAGAATTATTGCTTTATACCCTCACTGCTCAAGAGGTAGCTCAAGTCATGTGAAAAACGCCGTGAAATGGATGTTGATTTTCGAAGTTATCTCTTTTATTGCGCTCTCTCTTATCAGTATCGATTTCGATACCGGAGAACTTTGGCTCTGGTCGATGCTTGCCTCTAATTCAACCGTGCGGTGGATTTATGCAGTTTTCTTTCTAGCGATAAGCCTGATTGCATTTTGGATGATTTTGAAATGGATGCCTTTTGTACGACTTGCGGAGAAGGTTTTCCGGGCACTTGAACTAGGGCAACCTGCTCACATTGACTTGGTCAAGTCATCCAAAAAACTTGCAAGAGAAGAGGACGCCCCAGAATGTGGCATCCTGTATTTCCGATACTGACTTAGGGACCACGGAACTCACGACTCCCGCACCATTCCCCTTCCACCGGCAACCCCTTCAACCGCACCGAATCATCATTGGCCGCCACCCCCAACTCAAGCACCACGCCCGTCCTGGACGGGCATGGCAGCCAACGCGGGTCCACGCCAGCCACCTGCCCCAGCGCATCGACCACCAACCAATCAAGGGCGCGCCGCATCAGTTGCGTGCCTTCGAGAGCACCATCAGCCAGCGGCGGAACAACAGGATTTCCACGTGACCAGGTTCGATGCCAGCACTGCACTCGATCACCGGATTGACCCGGTAACGGCGCACATAGGTATCACGGCAGATGAAGATTTCGCGGCGACCCAGGCGGATGGCCAGCGAGGACGGGCTGGAAGATGCAACAGCGAAACGAGCGTCGGAAGCAAGATCAAAGTGTGTCATGGCAGCGATTCCTCTTCTTGTCGGTAGGAGGTTTCACTTTAGCACAGTACTGTATGAATACACAGTATTTTTTATACAGTACTGTGGCTGCCATGGCGAGCATACAACAAACCGTCCACCCTGCCCCGCCGGCCTCGGATCACCGTGGCGCCTAGGCCACACCGCCGGCCAGGCGGGCACGGACGAAGCCGATATGTTCGCGCAGCACGTAGAACTGGTCGGCAAAGGCCAGCGGCATCTTCATGCGGTTCACGGCGATCTCGATCTCATCGAGGCGCTTGAGCATCTCGGCCTGTTGCTCGGGGGAGTCGCGCGTGAGGCCCCGTTCCAGGGCGATCAGTTCGCCATACCAGCGGTAGATGCGCGAGCGCACGCGCCAGCCATAGAGCATCGGTACCAGGCGGATACCAGGGATCAGCAACAGGATCACCGGCAGCACGATCACCACCGCCCGGTCCAGCAGGCTGGCCATCCAGAAGGGCAAGGTGCGGTAGAAGAAAGTCTTGCCGGACTTGTAGTAGCGCGCGGCATCGTCGCTGATCGGATATTCATGTTCCAGCGGTGCCGGGAATTCGCCGGCCTTCTGCAGCACGTTGGCCTTGCCATGCACTTCGCGGGCGGCGGCAATGAGCAGGTCCGAGAGCGCCGGATGCAGGTCGTCGCGCGCCACCAGTTCGGCCGTGGGGGCGATCAACAGGGTATCGCGCGCCGGCAGGTTGTGTGCCAGGTCGAATACGCCCATGGGCATCTTCAGGGTATTGAGGTAACGGAAGCGCCGCACGTAGGCATCGGCCTGGGAAAAGTCCAGCAGCCGGATACCGGGCGCGCGCAGCAGCTTGCCCATGGTCGCCACCGAGACCGAATCGCCCATCAGGAAGGCGGCATCGATCTTGCCGCTGGTGAGGGCATGGGCCGCCTCGTCGCCGCCGATGTTCAATAGCTGGGTGGCGCCGCCGTTTTCCACGCCATTGGCTTTCAGGAGCGTGGCGGCCAGCACGCTGGAGCCACTGCCCTGTCCGCCGATGGCAATGCGCTTGCCGGCCAGCTCCGACAACTGGCGCAGCGGTGGCACCGGGCGGCCATCCTCGCGCGGCGGTGGGGCTCGGTAATACACCGATACCGGCACATAGGAAATGCTGCCCAAGGACACCAGCGACTCCAGCGCCTCGGCCGGCACGGCGCTGGCCAGGCCACCCTGGACGAAACCGACGTCGATGTCCTGATCGGGATCGGCCAGGCGCTTGAGATTGTCCAGCGAACCACCGGTCTCCACGATATCGAGCCGGATGCCATCCCGCGCCAGCAAGGTCTTGTAGCGCTCGGCCACGCGCCAGAAATTGCTGTCCTTGGGACCGGCGGCAATGGTGATGGAAGATGGCGGCGCCGGCCGGATCAGCCAGATCACCAGCCAGGCACCCACCAGGATCAACAGGATGATGGGACCGAAGCTGACGGCCAGGTCACGCCAGGAAATGGCCACGAAGCGCGCCCGGATCCGGGTGGCCGAGGGCGCATAGGCAGAAAGTTTCTTGTCTTTGAGCATGGGCGCTATTCTAGCCGCGCCGCCGCGCTTTGGCCCTGCCCTGCTTGTAACGCAATGTGAAGTATTAGGGCAAGAAACTTGCTGAGGGCAGCACCTTATCCATCTTGAACCAGATGCTCCTGCTCAGATTTGCGGCAGGCTCAGTCGTGGACCGGTTCGTCCTGGCTGCGCCCGGCGCTGCGATAGGCATCGCGCACCCGCAAGAGGTGGTGGCGCATGGCCTCGGCAGCCTTGTGCGGATCGCGCGCCTTGAGCGCAGCGAGGATGTCGCGGTGATCTTGCAGGCTGCGCTCCAGCGTGGAGGGAATGCGCGAGGTGATGGAGCGGCTCTTCTTGCCCAGCATGTAGAGGCTGCCAGCGATGCTTTGCAGGAAAGGATTGTCGCAGGCTTCGATGATGGCTTCATGAAACTCCACGTCCGCCGCCGAAAACGCCGCCGGGTCCGACAACAGGCGTGCCTCATCCTCGACATTGCGCGCCAGGCGTGCCAGTTCGGCCTCGGGCATATGAGTTGCCGCCAGCGCCGCCACACCGGTCTCGATGATGAGGCGGGCATCGAACAGCGCCTCCAGCGTGCCGGGATTGAGGTCGATGATCATCTCCAGCGGCTCCAGCAGTTCGCGCGTTTCCAGCGAACTAACGAAGGTGCCCTCGCCCTGGCGGATGCGCAGCAGGCCCAGCAGCGCCAGCCCACGGATGGCTTCCCGTACCGCAGGGCGGCCTACCCCCAACATGGCGGCCAGCTCGCGCTCGGGTGGGAGCTGCTGGTCAGGCTTGAGCAGCCCGCTACGGATCATGGTCAGCAGCCGCTGCGCGACCTGCTCGGAAATCGATTTCTGGACGATAGGATCAAAGGACATGCTGTCGGAATGCGTACCTGAAGGGATGAATCATTGCCGCACCGGCAATGCCTATGTGGTCGGTCGCCGCGACTTGCAAAGGCGACAAAAGGTAGGACCAATGGCTGTGGAGGATAGGTATCGAGGCGGGATGTGTCAAGCGACGGGAATTTTGGTGCAGTGCGCAAGAAATACAGTACTGCGCAGGGTTGCCTCAGACCAGAGAACTGATGCGGGCGATGAGGCTAGGATCCTGATCAACCAACTTCAGCAAGACGGCAGCCTGGGCATTCGGACGGGAGACGCCCTGTTCCCAGTTCTGATAGGTGCGGGCATTGACGCGTAGACTGCGCGCCATGATGGCTTGCGAAACACGTACCTTGCTCCTGACTCGCTGAATCTCTTCGGCAGTAATCGAGACAGGTTCCGGCGATAGCTTCACCTTGGTAGTGCGTAAAGTGAGCTTACCTTTGCGCTCGGCGGCCATGTCCTCGACTCCGGCCATCAGTTCGTCGAACAGGTTTCTTTTCTTCTTCATGATGTTTTCCCTCGGGCCAATTCATCTTCCAGAACGCGTTTGAGCAGCTTGCGCTGTTCGGCTGTCAGGTCAGCCATTTCATTTTTGTCATAGATTGAAAAAAGCCAGAACTGACGTTCTTCACTCCAAAAATAATAGATGACCCGCAAGCCCCCGCGTTTACCCTTGCAACGGCGTGCATCAGGAAAACGAATCTTCCTTAGCCCACCCGTATCCTTGATCAGCTTGCCCGCATGAGGATGCCTCATCAACATCTGTTGAAGTTCAGCATAAGCCTCATCCGAGAGATAGTTCGCCCGGTAGGCTTCAAACATTCGCGTTTCTTTGAATACGGCTTCCATCCGCGAACCATACGCATTTCACGTATGGTGCTCCATCGTACCATAGGGCAGAATCGATCTAGGGCCTGTCCCCCTTGAGTTCAACCTTCCTCTACCTGCCCCTCATGAACCTGCGTTTCGTCGAAGCCTTCCACTGGGCCGCCTCGCTCAAGAGCATCACCCGCGCCGCTGAAAAGCTGCATATCACGCAATCGACCATGTCCAGCCGCATCGCCTCGCTGGAGGAAGAGCTGGGGGTGGTCCTTCTGGACCGACGTGAAAAACAATTCCGTCTGACGGTCGCCGGCCAGCGTTTCCAGCGCCTGGCCGTGAAGCTTCTCGACATGCAGCGCCAGATCCGCCAGGAACTCGGTGGCAACAGCGCCGGTCCGCTGCTGCTGCGCATCGGCAGCATCGAATCGGTGGTGCATAGCTGGCTGCCGGCTTGGTTGCAGGAGATCCGCAGCCGCTATCCCGACTTTGCACTGGAACTGACCGTGGAAACCTCGCCGGTGCTGACCGAACAGATCCGGCGCGGGGCCCAGGACCTGGTCTTCACCTCCACGGTCGGCAGCGACACCGCCGTGCGTTCACGGCTGATGACGCCGATGGGCATGGTCTTCGTCGGCCACCGTGAGCGCTTCGGCACCCGCGTGCATACCCTGGAGGAACTGGCCGCGCACGACCTCATCACCTTCCAGCGCGGCTCGCAGCCGCACCAGGGACTGCTGCAACTGTGCCAGGAATGGGGCGTGCTCAATCCCCGCGTGCACGCCATTTCCTCGATCTCGGCCATGGTGCAACTGGTCGAAGGCGGCTTTGGCGTGGCCACCCTGCCGCGGGCCTCGGTGCGTGAACTGACGCGTCGCCTGCCGCTGCGCATCCTGCGCTGCGAAGCCACCCTTGCCGCCTTGCAGATCCATGCCAGCTATCGCGAAGACCCCAGTTCCAGTCTGGCCGAGCTGGTGCTCGATTCGGCCCTGGACCATGCGCGGCGCGCACAAGCAAAAGGCCGCGCAGCAGAAAAATGAGGGGCTGGCACGGAAATCGCTATAGTGAATTTTCCATTGTCCTCATCGAAAAAATCGATAACAAAAGATATAAATTTTTTGTTGGACGACCTCCCGGCACGCTCCTAACATCGGCTCCATTCAACCAGGGAGACCGCCATGCCAGAGACTGCCACCGCCTTGTCCGCCACGCCAGCCGCACTATCGGCGGCGTCGAGCGCATTAGAGGTGCGTCTGGCCGCCCGCAGCGGCGCCTTCACCGGGCACACCAGCGGCGTGGCCAGCGCCCACGTCCAGGTCAACCTGGCCATTTTGCCGGCGGCACTGGCGGCGGACTTCCGTGAATTCTGCGCACGCAATCCTGTTCCCTGTCCCTTGCTGGGCGTCTCCGAACCGGGCTCGCCGGCCCTGCCGGGGCTGGGCCTGGACCTGGACGTGCGCAGTGACGTGCCGCGCTACCACGTATGGAGAAACGGCGAGCGCGTGGCCGAAGTGAACGACCTGCGCGAGTACTGGCGAGAAGATCTGGTGAGCTTCGCGCTGGGTTGCTCCTTCTCCTTCGAACACGCGCTGCTGGCCGCCGGCATCCCGCTGCGCCACGTCAGCCAGGGTCGCAACGTGGCCATGTATCGCACCAATCTGCCGACCCGAGCAGTGGGCGTCTTCAGCGGTCCCACGGTGGTATCGATGCGTCCGCTCAAGGCCGCCGATGCCATCCGCGCCATCCAGATCACCGCGCGCACTCCGCAGGTGCATGGTGCACCGATCCACATCGGCGATCCGAGCCTGATCGGCATTGCCGATATCCACCAGCCCGACTATGGCGAGGCGGTGGCCATCCATGCCGATGAACTGCCGGTGTTCTGGGCCTGCGGCGTCACGCCCCAGGCCGCCATCGTCGCCGCCCGGCCCGAATTGTGCATCACCCATGCACCGGGCTACATGCTGGTGACCGACAAGCTCAATAGCGAACTGCTGGACCAGCCCGCCTAGCTGCCGGCGGGAACATCCGTTTTTCTCCCACGCTGCCCGGCACGTCGATATGTGCGAGGCAGACGGTGGGCGCACGTCAGTGATTTACATACTTTCATTACGGGGATCATCATGTGGCTGCAGGAAACAACGACAAGCGAGCGGCGCACGCTCACGGCGACCTTCACCGGCTATGCGGTGGATGGTTTTGATTACATGATCTATACCTTTCTCATCCCCACGCTGCTGGCCGCATGGAGCATGAGCAAGGCCGAAGCCGGCTACATCGCCACCGGCGCCCTGCTCACCTCGGCCGTGGGCGGCTGGGCGGCCGGTGTGCTGGCTGACCGCTACGGCCGGGTGCGGGTGCTGCAATGGACGGTGCTGTGGTTTGCGCTGTTTACGTTCCTCTCCGGTTTTACCAATTCCTTCGGCCAACTCTTCTTCACCCGCGCCATGCAAGGCTTCGGCATGGGCGGGGAATGGGCGGTGGGATCGGTACTGATCGCCGAGACCATCTCGGCACGTCATCGGGGCAAGGCCTCGGGCCTGGTGCAAAGCAGTTGGGCCGTGGGCTGGGCCGCCTCGGCGCTAGCCTTCTGGGGCATCTACGCAGTATTGCCGCCGGAGATGGCGTGGAAGGTCTTGTTCTGGATCGGCATCCTGCCGGCTCTGCTGACACTCTACATCCGCCGCACCCTGCACGAGCCGGAGATCTACCTGGCGACCCAGGCCCGGCTGCGCCAGAGCGGCCAACGCGGCAACTTCCTGCGCATCTTCCACCGCGACCTGCTGCGCACGACCTTACTGGCCAGTCTGCTGGCTACCGGAATGCAGGGTGCGTATTACTCGGTGACCACCTGGCTGCCCACCTTCCTCAAGACCGAACGCCACCTCTCGGTGCTGGGCACCAGTACCTATCTGCTGGTGCTCATCGGTGGTTCCTTCTGTGGTTATCTCACCTCGGCCTGGCTGTCCGACACCATCGGTCGCCGCCGCTGCTTCATGTTCTTTGCGGTGATGGGCATCGTGCTGGTATTGAGTTATACGCAAATGGTCATTACCGATGCCTGGATGCTGGCGCTGGGCTTCGTGCTGGGATTTTTCCTCTCGGGGATTTTCGCGGGCATGGGCGCCTATCTGTCCGAACTCTTCCCCAGCGACGTGCGTGGTTCTGGACAAGGTTTCTGCTACAACGTCGGCCGTGCCCTCGGGGCGATCTGCCCGGCGCTGGTGGGATACCTCGGCAACAGCCTGCCCTTGGGGCAGACCATTGGCTGGGTCGCGGCGGCCTGTTATGCATTGGTGATCCTGGCCTGCCTGGCGCTGCCGGAGACGCGCGGCAAGGAGCTGGAGGCGGCCGTGGCCAGCGCATGAGCAACCACCGCCGAGCGCGGCGATGACGCTTCCGACAGTGGGCGCCTACATCATCACAGGCTCTTGGCCTATACGGCCGAAGCGAGGCAGGACCGATGATGCAAGGACTGCGCATGAGCGCAGCATCCACTTAGGAGCCAGAGATATGTCGAACCAAGATCAAGGCGCAACCCGCGGCGGTTCGCACGAACAGCATGTGCAAGCCGGTCAGCAGAGCCACAAGAACGACCAGCAGAACCAGAGCAGCGGCCAGTCCGGACAGCAACACGGCAGCCATACCCAAGGTGGCTCGCATGAGCAGCACGTCAAGGCCGGCCAGCAAAGTCACAAGAACGATCAGCAGAACCAGAGCAGCAGTGGAGCCAGCCAGCAACACGGCGACTCCACCCGTGGCGGCTCGCATGAGCAACACGTGAAGGCAGGACAGCAAAGTCACAAGAACAGCTAAGCTGCGATGTCGGTGATGGCAAAACGCCCGCTTCTTGCGGGCGTTGCGCCTTTTTGGCAATGGCAGGGAAGTGGTGTTGATCGATCCGCCCCGCTGCACGCGGCCAGCAAACTGCACACCGGCCCGGCACAAGCGCTTTGGCTGAAAAAGTGAAGGTCTGTGCGTCCTCTGCGGACTGCAAGCCGGTTTTTTCCCTCCTGAAGAAGAATTGCGCAGGATTTCCCTGTGCCTGATTTGCCGCGCAATTCTGCGTCCGCCCCACCTCTCCCGATGCCGGCCGCGTGCCGGCATTGTCTTTTGCGTTCCGCCGCCGAGCAATGAGGCAGGCCGGTACGTCCTGCCGTATACTTGCAAGCCTGTTGCAACTCTTTGTTCGTCCCCTGCAACTCGCTGCGGTCACGCCGGTCTGACCCACCCGCGCCCCGTTACCAGAACCATCAACCGCTGCCTCCATGGAAATCGTCTTTACCGTCTTGATCCTGCTGCTGGCCGTGGCCGTCTCCGGCGTGGTCGCCAGGCTGGCCCCGTTCAAGTTGCCCTTGCCCCTGTTCCAGATCGCGCTCGGTGCGGTCTTGGCACTGCCCATGTTCGGCCTGCGTATCAGCTTCGATCCGGAACTGTTCCTGCTGCTGTTCATCCCGCCGCTGCTCTTTACCGATGGCTGGCGTATGCCCAAGCGCGAATTCTTCCGGCTGGCACGCCCCATCCTGGCGCTGGCGCTGGGTCTGGTGATGT
>NZ_BADI01001086.1:0-2457 GCF_000333555.1 Herbaspirillum sp. B65
GCCAGGGAAGGCAAGAACATCAAGCATGACATCTCGGTACGGATCTCGCGCATCGCCGATTTCATCGCCGTCACCGATGTCCTGGTGCAGCAAGCCTCGCCCGGCTGCCGCATGGTCTGCTTCGGCCACCTGGGCGATGGCAACCTGCACTACAACATCTCGCCACCCGCGGGGGTGGCCGATACCGATTTCATCGCCCGTCAGGCCGAGCTCAACCGGGTGGTGCATGACAGCGTGGACCGCTTCGGCGGCTCCATCTCGGCCGAGCACGGGCTGGGCGCCTTGAAGCGCGAGGAAATCCTGCGCTACAAGTCGCCGGTGGAATTGCGCCTGATGCGTGCCATCAAAGCGGCGCTCGATCCGCAGCAATTGATGAATCCGGGCAAGGTGCTCTGAATTCAGAGTTCAGAGTTCAGAGCTTTGACCTCTGACATCTGAACTCCTCGCATCCCAACAAAAAAGGGACGGACGCCAATACGAGCCGTCCGCCCCGACCTCCCCCTCAGGAGCCTGCCTGGAAGGCCCATTACACCGGCCTTCCGCTATGTCAGCATCTTTGCATCAAGCAGCGAGCCGCAATCCATGGAATAAGAGCCCTTGCCACGGCCAATTTACGGGATCAGGCCGCGCTCCTTTGCTGCTCGCGCATGGTCTGCAAGAACAAGTCGGGCGCCATCGGCCGTCCGCGCAGGTAGCCCTGCAGCGCGTGGCAGCCCGCCGCCGCCAGGAATTGCTGCTGCCCCTCGGTCTCCACGCCCTCGGCCACGATGCGCAGGCGTAACGCCCGCCCCAGCGCCACGATGGCCGAGACGATGGCGGCATCTTCGCTGCCCTCGCTCAAGTCGCGCACGAAACCACGGTCGATCTTCAATTCATGGGCCGGCAGACGCTTCAAGTACAGCAAGCTGGAATAGCCGGTGCCGAAGTCGTCGATGGCAATCTCCACGCCCAGGTCGGCAATCTTTTGCAGGGTCTGCAAGCTGGCCTCGGTATCGTGCATGGCGGTGGATTCGGTCACTTCCAAGGTCAGGCAATGCGGCGGCAGTTGATGCTTGTCCAGGGCGGCACGCACCACCTCCACCAGGTGCGGATCGGCAAACTGCAATGCCGACAGGTTGACCGCGATCTTCCAGTGGTCATACCCCAGGGTCAGCCATTGGTGCATCTGGCGGCAGGCTTCGTCCAGCACCCAGGCGCCGATCGGAATGATCAGGCCGGAACGCTCGGCCAGGCCGATGAATTCATCCGGCCCCACCAGGCCGCGTTGCGGGTGCTGCCAGCGCAGCAAGGCTTCGGCGCCCAGCACCTGGCCATCGGGCAGGCCGAACTTGGGCTGGTAGACCAGCCGCAACTGCTTGCGCTCCACCGCCACCCGCAACTCCTGCAGCCATTGCAACTGATGATGGGCATTGGCATTCATCGAGGGCTCGAAGAAATGGTAGCCGTTACGGCCGGCGCGCTTGGTGTGATACATGGCGGCGTCGGCATTGATGACCAGGTCGTGGCGGGTGGCGCCGTCTTCCGGGTAGATGGCATGCCGACACTGGCCGAGACCGGCAGTTCCTGCTGGGCCAGCGTGAAAGCCTGATTGACCACTTCCAACAGCTTCTCGCCCACCGGCATGGCGTCTTCCGGCTGCTCCAGTTCCACCAGGATCACGAATCATCGCCGGCCAGGCGCGCCACCGTATCCTGGGCGCGCATGATGGAACTGAGCCGACGCGCCACCTCCACCAGCAGGCGATCGCCCACATGGTGGCCCAGCGAATCGTTGATGGCCTTGAAGCCATCCAGGTCCATGAACATCAGCGCGAAATGACCCTGGGTGCGCGCCGCCTTGTGGATGGCCTGGGTCAGACGGTCTTCCAGCAGGGTGCGATTGGGCAGCTTGGTGAGATGATCGTGCAAGACCATCTGGGTCAATTCTTCATTGGCCTCGGCCAGGGAGCGGGCCAGCTTGGCGGTGCGCGACTCCAGTCGCGCATCCAGTACCGAGGTCAACAAGGCGATGGTCAGGACCGCCAGCGTGACCACGATGATGAGGATGGCCAGCCAGCCGCTGCCCACGCCTTCGCGCGCGGCCAGACACACCGCCCCGCGTGGGAAGCTGGCTGCGGCCATGCCGGTATAGTGCATCCCGACGATGGCCATGCCCATCACCACCGAGGCACCGGCGCGCGCGACCTTCACGTGCGGGGTGTTGCGGCGCAGGCTGAAGGCGATCCACAGGGCGGTGGCCGAGGTCACCACCGCAATGATCACCGAGCCCACGAACAGCACCAGGTCGTAGTCGATGCCCGGCTGCATCCGCATGGCGGCCATGCCGGTGTAATGCATGGCGGCAATGCCCGAACCCATCAGCACGGCGCTGCCCAACAGGCGCCGCAGCGGCAGTTCGGCCCGGGTCACGATCCACAATGCAAAGCCCGAGGGAGCACGGCAATGAGCAGCGGACCAG
>NZ_BADI01001085.1:0-953 GCF_000333555.1 Herbaspirillum sp. B65
CACTCCCATCGAGGATTGGGGGATGTCCGGCGCACGCAACATCAATGTGCGTGCCGGAAATGTTGATGTGCATAGCGCCGGAGGAAACGACACCATCACCGTCTTCGGGCTTTGGCGCGCCAAGGTACGCGATGCGGGCGGCAACAATACGTTGGATGTGCGCGGATCGGGGCTGGGCGCCTTGAAGCGCGAGGAAATCCTGCGCTACAAGTCGCCGGTGGAATTGCGCCTGATGCGTGCCATCAAAGCGGCGCTCGATCCGCAGCAATTGATGAATCCGGGCAAGGTGCTCTGAATTCAGAGTTCAGAGTTCAGAGCTTTGACCTCTGACATCTGAACTCCTCGCATCCCAACAAAAAAGGGACGGACGCCAATACGAGCCGTCCGCCCCGACCTCCCCCTCAGGAGCCTGCCTGGAAGGCCCATTACACCGGCCTTCCGCTATGTCAGCATCTTTGCATCAAGCAGCGAGCCGCAATCCATGGAATAAGAGCCCTTGCCACGGCCAATTTACGGGATCAGGCCGCGCTCCTTTGCTGCTCGCGCATGGTCTGCAAGAACAAGTCGGGCGCCATCGGCCGTCCGCGCAGGTAGCCCTGCAGCGCGTGGCAGCCCGCCGCCGCCAGGAATTGCTGCTGCCCCTCGGTCTCCACGCCCTCGGCCACGATGCGCAGGCGTAACGCCCGCCCCAGCGCCACGATGGCCGAGACGATGGCGGCATCTTCGCTGCCCTCGCTCAAGTCGCGCACGAAACCACGGTCGATCTTCAATTCATGGGCCGGCAGACGCTTCAAGTACAGCAAGCTGGAATAGCCGGTGCCGAAGTCGTCGATGGCAATCTCCACGCCCAGGTCGGCAATCTTTTGCAGGTCTGCAAGCTGGGCTCGGTATCGTGCATGGCGGTGGATTCGGTCACTTCAAAGGTCAGGCAATGCGGCGGCAGTTGATGCTTG
>NZ_BADI01001084.1:0-920 GCF_000333555.1 Herbaspirillum sp. B65
GGGCCAGCACGGCTCACAAAGCTGCTCAGACAGGACAATCTGCCCAAGTGATTTCGAACCAAAAGTATGCGATTCTGTCGGTCTGCATTGAGGGACATCAAGCTTCCGGCGTGCCGCGCTCATCAGGGGAGGCGCAGTACTGCCATGCAGGCATATCCGAATAGAGAGTAGGGGACAGCTGTGCAATCGGGCCACCTCAGGGCTGCCGGTTTGCGCGGACAGAACAACAGATTACTTTTGAAAGGAAGGCAATGCCCCACGTCATCATCATCGGTTGTGGATTCGGCGGCCTGGCTGCGGCGCGCGAGCTGGCCAATGCCGAGGTGCGCATCACCATGATCGATCGCAGCAACCACCACCTGTTCCAGCCGTTGCTCTACCAGGTGGCCACGGCCGGGCTGTCGGCCCCGGCCATCAGCGCACCGATCCGCGCCATCCTGGCGCAGCAGCGCAACCTGACCACCTTGATGGCGGCGGTGATCGATATCGATACCACGGCCCGCACGGTCACGCTGGAAGACGGCAGTGTGATCGCCTACGACCACCTGATCGTGGCGGCGGGTTCCACCCACAGCTACTTTGGCCGCGACGAATGGAGCGCCCTGGCGCCGGGCCTGAAGACCCTGGAAGACGCCTTCGAAATCCGCAAGCGCATCCTGATGGCCTTCGAACACGCCGAGCGCGAGACCGATGCGCGGCGCCGCCAGGAATGGCTGACCTTCACCGTCATCGGCGGTGGTGCTACCGGCGTGGAAATGGCCGGCACCCTGGTGGAGATTGCCCGCCATACCTTGTCGGGCGAATTCCGCAACATCGATCCGCATTCGGCGCGGGTGGTGCTCATCGAGGGATCCGATCGCATCCTCGGCGCCTATCCTGCGGACCTGTCGGAAAAGGCGCGCGAGCAATTGCAAAAGCTG
>NZ_BADI01001083.1:0-932 GCF_000333555.1 Herbaspirillum sp. B65
GGACGGCTTGGGCCTGGTGCTGGTGCGCGAGATCGTGCACGCGCATGGCGGCGAGATCACCCTGGCCAGCGCTGCGCGCGGTGCCCGTTTTGAGATGGAGTTGCCATGGCATGAAAACATGGTGTTGATCGAACCGGAAACGATCAAGGATTTTGCCTGATTCTCCAGCGGGAGCAGCAAGAGGAGCGGCAGGAGCGGGAGTGATCCCCCGGACTTAGTTTTTCCACAGCAAAAACTAAGTCGTTCTCCCGCAAAAACTTAGTTTTTTTCCAGCGTATCCGCACGTCGCTGCAGATGCGTCAGCAGACGTTGCCCTTCGCTGCCATGGAACCAGGCGGCATGGCCGAGGAAGTAGGTGTCATAGGCCAGCGAGGCATTCCGGGGCGACTGCGTCACGCCATGGAAGTAATCCAGCTCGGCCAGCGCAAACTCGGCATGGACCAGTGGCAGCAAGGCGGCCAGCGCCCGCATCTGCCTTGCGCTTAATGGCAACAGTGAGGCATAGCCGTCCAGCATGGCATCGAGCAGGTCCAGGTGGACCAGTTGCGTGTCGCGCTGGGCCATGGAGAGCCACTCGACAATGTTGCGCTCGATCGCGGTGGCCAGGTCATGCAGGGCGCAGGTGCGGTCGCACAGGCCGAAGTCCAGCACCGTCCTGACCTGCGCCTGGC
Organism: Herbaspirillum sp. B65; assembly: GCF_000333555.1. Lineage (NCBI taxonomy): Bacteria > Pseudomonadati > Pseudomonadota > Betaproteobacteria > Burkholderiales > Oxalobacteraceae > Herbaspirillum > Herbaspirillum sp. B65. The sequence goes on from NZ_BADI01001083.1 coordinate 672, forward strand.
GTGTGGCATCGCTCCACAGCAGGTTGGAGGCGTGCCAGTCATTGTGCGTCCACAGCGGCGTGAATTCATTCAGATAAGGCTTCAGTGCCCCATGCCAGGGCAGCAGGTGCTGCGCCACTTCCCCGCGCCAGGCACGTCCTTCCAGGTACTCTGCAATGGCCGGACGCGCCGCGATGTANGCTTGCAGCGGGCGTACCGGATCTTCCTGCGAGAAGATGGTGAAGCTCGATACCAGCGGCCTGGCCGGTCGGGGCCGGGCAT
>NZ_BADI01001082.1:0-1762 GCF_000333555.1 Herbaspirillum sp. B65
CCTTCTGCTCATGTATTGCAGGATGCCCAGCCGGCCCTTCTCGCGTCCCAGGCCACTGTCGCGCCAGCCGCCGAAGGGCGTCGAGATCGAGAATTGCTTGTAGGTGTTGATCCAGACATTGCCGGCCTGCACCGCCCGGCCGATGCGCCAGGCACGCTTGTAGTCGCGCGTCCAGATACCGGCGGCCAACGCATAGACGCTGTCATTGGCCTGCGCGATCAGGTCGTCTTCATCGTCGAACGGCATGGCCACCAGTACCGGGCCGAAGATTTCTTCCTGGCAGATGCGCTGCTGGTTGCTCACCCCTTCGATGATGGTGGGCGTGTAGTAGTAACCGCGTTCGAACTGCGCCCCCTGGGGACGCACGCCACCGGTACGGATACGTCCCCCCTCGGCCACGCCCAGCTCGACGTAGCGCTCGATGCCTTCACGATGACGTGCCGTGATCAGCGGCCCCATCTGCGTGCGCGCATCGGCCGGATCGCCCACGCGCAAGGCGGCGGCAGCGGCGGCCAGGCGCTCCATGAAGCCATCGTAGAGCGCGCGTGCCACGAACAGGCGCGAACCGGCGATGCAGGACTCACCGGAACTGCTGAAGATCCCGTAGAGCACACCGGCCACCGCATGATCCACATCGGCATCCTCGAACACCATGGTGGGCGACTTGCCGCCCAGTTCCAGCGAGACCGGCATCATCTTGTCGGCAGCGATATGGGCAATGTGCTTGCCGGTGGTGGTGCCGCCGGTAAAGGAGACGCGCTTGACCAACGGATGCCGCGTAATGGCATCGCCAATCACCGAGCCCTTGCCCGGCAATACGCTGATCATGCCCGCCGGCACCCCGGCCTCGATGCAGATGCGCGCCAGTTCCAGGGCCGCCAGTGGCGTCACTTCTGCCGGCTTGACCACCACCGCATTGCCGGCGGCCAGGGCCGGGGCCATCTTCTGTGCCTCGCTGGCAATGGGCGAATTCCAGGGCGTGATGGCGGCCACCACGCCCATGGGCTCATACAGGCTCATGGTGAGATTGTCGCCGCGCATCGGTGTGAGCGTTTCTTCCAGCGTCTCGCAGGCGGCGGCGAAGAACTGGAAGGTGGCTGCGGCACTGGCGACCAGGGCCCGCGTTTCGCTGATCGGCTTGCCATTGTCCAGGCGCTGCATCTGTGCCAGCGCTTCGCTGCGTTCGCGGATCAGTTGCGCCACGCGATAGAGCACGGCGGCGCGTTCATGCGCTTTCTTGTGCGCCCAGCCGCTGCTGCGAAAGGCCAGGTCGGCGCCGGCGATGGCGTCTTCCACATCGGCCACGCTGGCGGCATGGAGCGTAGCGACCACTTCACCGGTGGCGGGATAGTGGGTGGCGTAGGGCTCGCCACTGCCCAGGCGCCATTGGCCGGCGATGCAGATGGGCAGTATTTCCTTGAGGTTCATCATGGTGGGCCTATGCTTGCAATGCTCAGATCGACAGCGCATGGGCACGATTGCCCAGGGCGCGCACGACGCTGTAGACGGTCAGCGCCGAGGTCTTGGGGTTGGCCGCCAGGGGCTTACCGCGCATGGTCAGTTCGAAACCGCCGAAGGCGCCGCGCGCCTCCACGTGGTGGACGTTCTCACTCACGCCGGGGTCGGCGTACAGGCGCACGCGGGTGTCATCCAGGCCCAGGCCGGCCAGCGACAGGGTGGCGGCGACATTGGCATTCTTCGGATAGAGGCGCGCAGCCTCGCGGGCGCTGCCTTCAAAATCATGCCGGCCCTGGGTCAGCCA
>NZ_BADI01001081.1:0-939 GCF_000333555.1 Herbaspirillum sp. B65
CCGACGCAGGACTGGACCCATTGCCGATGCACGTCGATCAGGGTCACCACGCCCATGGGCACGTCGAACAGACGACGCGCCAGCCGGGTCAGGCGGTCGAAACGTTCTTCGCGCGGCGTATCGAGAATGCGCAAGGAATGCAAGGCCTCGATACGGGCAGACTCATTGGCGGGCAGCTCGGCGATTGGCATGGTTCATCAGCGCAGGGGGGACGTGGTTGCCGACGTTTGCGACAAGATGCGCCTCACTTTAACCGCAATTTTTTCGAGAAACAAGAATTAGTTGAGCACAAAACCGGGCGCTCTCGACAACCTCACCCATCCCTCTGAAGCGACCGAACGACAGGTTCCCATGCACCCTGACCTGCCGTCGATCCAGCCTTGCCGGCTGGACTCATGATATGGGGCATCCGCCCGAAACGCGCATTCACGTCCGGCGTGGCGCCAGTGCTGGACAGGCCCAGCGTGGTCAGTTCGGCTACCGTGATGCCGGCCGGTGCGTCAGCCGGCTTCACATCGGCATCGGCCTGACGCATCACGCGGTTGACGATATCGACCAGATTGAGCGCATTGATCTTGCCCAGGTCCGAGACCGACGCAAAATTGGGCCGAGCATTGAAGACCTCGTTGAGCAACTTGAGGTTGGCCGGCGCATTGTTGACGGCCATGCCCAGCGCATGGAATTCGTCATAGGTCAGGGGCGCGCCGGCCTGGGGCGTACCATCGGGATTGACCGCATCGGCGGCCGGACGCTTGGCGTCGGCCATGATGCTGCTGGCCGAGGCCAGATTGCGCAGCTTGGCTGCGGCGGTCGCCATGATCTGGACCTGCGACAAGTTCAGGGCCGCCAGTGCATCGGTGCCGAGGGCCTTGAGACCGCTGTTGATCAGCCCCACGGTGGAAGGCGTATGCCATCGACCTGGGCCACCAGGTCTCACGC
>NZ_BADI01001080.1:0-12148 GCF_000333555.1 Herbaspirillum sp. B65
TGGTTCCCGGTCTTCACCATCGACCGCATCACCATGCGGCGCGACGCCATCTATCACTCCACCTACACCGGCAAGCCGCCCGATGAGCCGGCGGTGCTGGGTGTGGCGTTGAATGAAGTTTTCGTCCCCTTGCTGCAGAAGCAGTTTGCCGAAATCACTGATTTCTACTTGCCTCCAGAGGGATGCAGCTATCGCATGGCGGTAGTGCAGATGAAGAAATCTTACGCCGGCCACGCCAAGCGGGTGATGTTCGGCGTGTGGAGTTTCCTGCGCCAGTTCATGTACACCAAGTTCATCGTGGTGGTGGATGAGGATGTCGACATCCGCGATTGGAAGGAAGTGATCTGGGCCATCACCACCAGGGTGGATCCGGTGCGCGATACGGTGCTGGTGGATAACACCCCCATCGATTACCTGGACTTCGCTTCGCCCATCAGTGGGCTGGGCAGCAAGATGGGCATCGACGCCACCAACAAGTGGCCCGGTGAAACCAATCGCGAATGGGGTACGCCCATCGTCATGAGTGATGAGGTGAAAAAGCGCGTCGATACCATCTGGAAGGATCTGGGGATTTGACATCGCGCGCAGGTGACTGCGCGCATTGCACTTGTTCGATACCGCGTAAATTGTTTACGTATTTTGCGCGGGGTTTCACTTTCTGATGCACTGCAATGATTTCGCTGGTCGGGGTGCGGTGAATTGGGATACAATGCACCCCGGCGGGCCCCTGCGCATTGTGGCATGGTCAACCTGGTCAGGTCGGGAACGAAGCAGCCACAGCCATTTCCCGCAAGTGCCGCAGACAAGGCTCGCCTCTTCTCTTTCTTCCGCTGTTCCTTCCAGTCGTTCAGTTCTACTTCCCCCGTACTGCATGTCATCACGCGTGTTTCATCGCGCAATGCCATGAAAAAAGGCTGACGCGCACATGTCGCATCAGCCTTTGTCAGCCGTTTTCCGCTGCGTTTACTCGTGCGGATCCAGGCGATCGGCGAGGATCGCGGAGACGCCTGTAAAGGCCGGATATTCTGCCGTGATCACATAGGTCGGAATGGCCTTGGTGAGTGCCGACATGCGCCCCTTGTTCTCGAAGCGGGCGCGGAAGGGCGAGCGGGCGAAGTAATCGCCCAGGTGCGGCACCACGCCGCCGCCGATGTAGATGCCACCCAGCGCGCCCAGGGTCAGCGCCAGGTCGGCGGCCACCGTACCCAGCATACTGCAGAACAGGTCCAGGGTTTCCTGGCAGAGGGCATCGCCTTGCTGCAAGGCGCGCTCGACGATCTCGGCGGCTTTCAGCTCGGCTGCGGCATGGCCATCGATGGCCAGCAGTGCGCGGTGGATGAATTCCAGGCCGGGGCCGGAGACCAGCCGTTCGGCCGAGACGTGTTCATGGAATTGCCAGGCATAGGTCAGCACCGCCGCTTCGCGCGCATTGGCCGGAGCGAAGGCGACATGACCGCCTTCGCTGGCCAGCGGCAGCCAATGGCCGTCGCCCCGCACCAGCCCGCCCACGCCCAGTCCGGTGCCGGCGCCCACCAGGCCCACTGGCTGACCAGCTTTGGGCGCACCGCCACCGATCTGCTGCAGCTCATCGGCGCGCAGTTGCGGCACCGCCATCGACAGCGCGGTGAAGTCATTGACCACCAGCAGCAGCTCCAAACCCAACAACTGGCGTGCCGCCTCAATCGAGAAGGCCCAGTCATGGTTGGTCATCTTGATCTGGTCACCCTGCACCGGATTGGCGATGGCGACGGCCGCATGTCTGACCGGGGGATGACCGGCCAGCTTCAGATAGGCTTGCACGGCATCGGTGAATTCACGGTAGTCGGCGCCGCGCAGCACCTGCACTTGTTCGATCTTGCCGGGCGCGGTTTCCAGCGCGAAACGGGCATTGGTGCCGCCGATGTCGGCCAGCAGGCGCGGCCCGCCGGCATGGGCGTTGAGGGAGGAGGCAGTGGGGGCTTGCATCATCTTGTCCTTGTTTCTTCATGCTAACAGGAGGTGGGCGGCAGGGCGCATGGCCGTGCTGCCTGCCACATGGCATCGGGTATGGGTTGCTGGGGGCTTGCCTAGGGCGGCCCTAACGGGTATGAGGCAAGCCGACGCGCCAGGTTCCGGCGGATGAGCTACTGCTCATCCGCATCGGCGCGCATGGTACCAGTCTTAGGCAAGCTGTTGTTGCAGTGCCGAGCGCACCTGGGCAATGACCTCGCTCCAGTCCTCGGCCTGGGTCTGGCGGAAGATCGTGAAGCTGGGATACCAGGGCGTATCGCTGCGCTCCAGTTGCCAGCGCCAGCAGGTATTGACGCGGTTGAGCAGCCACACTGGCTTGCCCAGTGCACCGGCCAGGTGGCACACCGAGGTGTCCACGCTGATGAGCAGGTCGAGGTTGGCGATCAGCCCTGACGTATCGGCAAAGTCGTGCAGTTCTGCCGAGCAATCGCGCACGTGGGCCGATAGCGGATGGGCGCGCAATTGCGCCACTGCCGCCTCGCCCACCTGTACCGAATAGAACTCCAGTCCGGAATGCTCGCGTGCCAGCTCCACTACCGGCGCCAATGCCGCGAAGGGCAGCGAGCGCTGCTCGTCGATGCGCACCGCCTCCGGGTGGGTCTGGGCCGAGCTGCCGGCCCAGACCAGGCCCACGCGCAGGGCCCGGTTATGCGGCAGGCGCTGCAGCCAGCCGGCCCAGGCGTCGGCCTCGGGCAAGAGATAGGGCGCGCGCGGGATGTCGGCTTCGCTGAAGCTTTGGCAGGCCAGCGGCAAGCTCATCAACGGGCAGTGATAGTCGAAGCCCGGACGCAGGAATTGTTCGCTGCTGATGACTTCGGCCGCGCCAGGTACCTTGGCCAGCAGGCGCAGCAGCGCCGGCGGCACTTCCAGGATCACGCGCGCGCCCAGGGCCGCCACGCGCGGCAGGTAGCGCACGAACTGCAGGGTGTCGCCAAAGCCCTGCTCGGCATGGATCAGGATGGTCTTGCCCTGCAGCGATTGCTCGCCCAGCCACAGCGGTTGCAGGAAGTGGCGCACCTGGGCGCGCATCTGTTCGGTGGCCCAGCGGGTTTCGAAGGCTTTCCAGCCATTGGCGAAGTCACCCTGGCGCAATTTCAGCAGGGCATCGTTCCAGGCGGCCGAGTTGGCGTCGGGCTTGAGCTCGCGGGCGCGGCGATAACATTCGGTGGCTTCGGTAAAACGATACAACTGCTCCAGCGTGGAGCCGCGGTTGAACCACAGGTCCGGCGAACTATCGTCCAGCGCCAGGGCGCGGTCATAGGCTTCCAACGCTTCCATCGGGCGCTGCATCTTGAAGAGCACATAGCCGCGGTTGGACTGGGCTTCGAAAAAGTCCGGCTGCTCCTGGAGGGCGCGATCATAGGCGCGCAGGGCTTCCTCGAACTGGTAGTTGTCCTTGCAGGTATTGCCGAGGTTGAACCAGGCTTCGATGAAATCGGGGCGCAGCGCGACGGCGCGTTCATAGCTGGTGCGGGCGTCACGATAGCCGTAATGCTCGTGTTGGCTGTTGCCCAGCTGGAACCAGGCATCGGCATTGTCCTGTGCCAACGCCACGGCACGCTTGAAGTCGGCCAGCGCTTCGCGGCTGCGCTTGAGGCGACGCAAGGCTGCTCCGCGTGCCAGCAGGGCGTCTGTAAAGGCCGGGTTATGCGTCAGGATCTGATCGTAGCGTTGCACCGCTTCTGCATCGCGGCCCAGATGGACCAGCGCGCCGGCATGGTCGAAATAGGTATCCGGGTGATCAGGATTGAGTTCGATGGCATGGGCCAGTTGCGCCTCGGCCGCTTCCCAGTCCTCCTGGTGCAGCTTGAGCATACCGTAGAGGTAATTGGCCTCGAAATGCTTGGGCAGCTTGGCCAGGACCTTCTTGTAGAGCTCTTCGGCGGGAGCCAGGTCGCCCTGTTGGTGCAGGGCTAGGGCTTTTTGCAGCAGGATGAGTGAGGCGTTGGCTTGCTGACGCATGGTGTTGTTTTGAGTGAAAAAGAAGACAGGCGCAATACCAGCCTGATTATGTAGAAGTGTCCCAAATTCATGCCGTTTTATTTGGCCGATTACAGCCGGAAATGTCGCCTATATCTCTGTTGCTCCAGCGCCAAGCGGCCTCATGACTTTTCTTTTACACTACCAAGACGTCAGACAACTGAGTTCAGAGTTCAGAGTTCAGAGATCAGAGGTCGGCGCAAGCCGGCATCGACCGGTCTTTTTACGCGCAGGCCGGCCTTGCCGACAGCCTGCATTCGCCAATACGGAGTCTTGCCGATGAGTTTCGCCATTCCCGCGCCAGCCCAGACCACCATTCCGGTGGTAGGCGGCTTGCCTTTCCCGGTCCGTCGCATCTATTGCGTAGGCCGCAACTACGCCGCCCATGCCCGCGAAATGGGTTACGACCCTGACCGCGAACCGCCGTTCTTCTTCATGAAACCGGCCGATGCCATCGTCCCCACCGATTCCGTGGTGCCCTATCCAGTGGCCACCGCCGACTATCACCATGAGATCGAAATGGTGGTGGCCTTGGCCAAGGGGGGGCGTGACATCCCGGTAGAGCAGGCGCTGGAGCTGGTCTACGGCTATGCCGTGGGCCTGGACATGACCCGCCGCGATCTGCAGGCCCAGGCCAAGAAGATGGGCCGCCCCTGGGACATGGGCAAGGGCTTCGATCACTCCGCGCCTTGCGCGCCCATCGTGCCGGTGGCCCAGGCCGGCCATCCCGACCAGGGTGCGGTATGGCTCAAGGTCAATGGCGAAGTGCGCCAGCAGGGTGATTTGGCTGACCTGATCTGGAACGTGGCCGAGACCATCTCCTACCTGTCGGGCTTGGTCGAGCTGTTCCCGGGCGACCTGATCTTCACCGGCACTCCGGAAGGCGTGGGGGCGGTGGTCAAGGGTGACCAGTTGCAAGGCCATGTCGATGGCTTGCCCGACATCAACATCACCATCGGCTAAAAGTACCGTGGCAAGGGCGTCGCAGCGGTTTTTGACGCCCCCTGGATGGGCCGTTTCCGGCCGCCCGCGCCATGGCTGGCGGGCCGGGAAACCAAACTGTCATGATGCCCGGGTCGATGCGGCGTATAATAGAGCGCTTCGGGAGTTCCGGGCCACGCAAATGGCCGTCCCCGTCAGCATCTTTTTGCATCATCCGAAGCGCCCGGCCGTGCAGGTTTGGCCGGTTCGCCCGTAACACATCAACACAGAAAGCAATCAGAACCCGTGCCCATGCACCGGAGCCGCCTGGCGGTTGCCGCGGCGCTGTCGCACCGTTCGCAATACACCATGTCCGACACCACGTCCGCGTCCGCAGCACCGGCTGCACCTGCCGTCCGCTTCGAAGATTTCGGTCTCTCGCCCGATATTCTCAAAGCCCTGGCCGAACAAGGCTACGTTCACCCGACCCCGATCCAGGCCCAGGCCATTCCTGTGGTGCTGCAAGGCCGGGACGTGATGGGCGCCGCCCAGACCGGTACCGGCAAGACCGCCGGTTTCTCCCTGCCGATCATCCAGCGCCTGCTGGCCCATGCCAGCCATAGCGCCTCGCCCGCCCGTCACCCGGTGCGCGCCCTGATCCTGACCCCCACCCGTGAGCTGGCCGACCAGGTCGCCGACAACGTGGCGGCCTACTGCCGCTTCACCCCGCTGCGCTCGACGGTGGTCTTCGGTGGTGTCGACATGGCGCCGCAGACCGCGATCCTGCGCGCCGGCGTGGAAATCGTCATCGCCACCCCGGGCCGCCTGCTGGACCACGTGCAGCAAAAGACGGTGAACCTGTCGCAGACCCAGATCCTGGTCATGGACGAAGCTGACCGGATGCTGGACATGGGCTTTCTGCCCGACCTGCAGCGCATCATCAACCTCTTGCCCAAGCAGCGCCAGAACCTGCTGTTCTCGGCCACCTTCTCGCCGGAAATCAAGAAACTGGCCGCCAGCTTCCAGAACAACCCGGTGACCATCGAAGTGGCGCGCAGCAATGCCACCGCCGAAAACGTCACCCAGACCATCTACAAGGTGGAGGAAGCGGCCAAGGCCGATGCGGTGAGCTTCATCATTCGCCAGCGCGAACTGAAGCAGGTGATCGTCTTCTCCAATACCAAGATCGGCGCCTCGCGCCTGGCGCGCACCCTGCTGGCCGAGGGCGTGAAGGCCTCCGCCATCCACGGCGACAAGACCCAGTCCGAGCGCATGGCCGCGCTGGAAGCCTTCAAGCAAGGCCAGATCGAAGTGCTGGTCGCCACCGACGTGGCCGCACGCGGGCTGGACATTGCCGAGCTGCCCTGCGTGATCAATTATGACCTGCCCTACAACGCCGAAGACTACGTGCACCGCATTGGCCGTACCGGTCGCGCCGGTGCCTCGGGCGACGCCATCTCGCTGTTCTGCGACAAGGATGAGCGGCTGCTGGTCGACATCGAAAAGCTGATCAAGAAGAAGTTTGAACGCGCCGAACTGAGCGGCTTTGCGCCGCGTGCCCGGCATGAACGCAGTGAGCGGAGTGAACGTTCGGAACGCGGCGAACGCGGTGAACGTGGCGAGCGCAGTGACCGCGGTGAGCGTAGCCGCAGCAGTCGTGAAGGCGGTGCGCCGGCAGCTCGCCGCGAGAAGATCGATCCCTGGTTCCTCAAGCCCTACGAGCCCAGTACCACCGAGACCGTTTCCACCAAGCCGGAACTGGCCAAGAACAACCGTCCCAAGCCCAAGGTGGCGGCCCTGCTGGGCGGAATGCCCAAGCGCTGAGCTTTTTTCTTCACTGCGGCCCGAAGCGCGCTTGCCAGCCGGTGAGCGCCAGGCGCCAGAATCCCTCGCGGTCGCGCGCCGCACCGGTCTCCAGTTCCAGGAACGCAGCGGCCTGCTGCAAGGCTTGCAGCGGCTGGCCCAGGTCCAGCGCCTGTGCGCCGTTCTGCTTGGAAAACTTCTCCCCCGTCGCATTCATCAACAGCGGCACGTGCAGGTAGCGTGGCGTGGCGTAGCCCAGCAAGCGCTGCAGGTAGATCTGGCGCGCCGTGGAGTCGAGCAGGTCGGCGCCGCGCACGATGTCGGTGACGCCCTGTTCGGCATCATCGACCACCACCGCCAGTTGATAGGCCCAGAAACCATCGGCCCGCTGCAATACGAAATCCCCGACCTCGGAAGCCAGGTGCTGCGCCTGCGGCCCCAGCCAGCGATCCTGGAACTGCACCAGCTCGCCCGGCTGGCCGGCATCGGGCACGCGCAGCCGCAGTGTGCGCGCTGGTTTGCCTGGTGCCAGGCCCGGGCGGCAGGTGCCGGGATAGATGGCCGCGCCATCGCTGGCGGTGCCCACCCGCGAATCGGCGATTTCCTTGCGGCTGCAACCGCAGGGGTAGGCCAGCGCACCCAGGCGCTCGCGTGCCAGTTCATAGCGTGCCTTGCGCTGGCTCTGCACCAGCACCGGCCCATCCGAATGCATGTCCAGCGCTGCCAGGGTGGCGATGATGTCATCGGCAGCCCCTGGGACGGTGCGGGTTTCATCGATGTCTTCGATGCGCAGCAGCCAGCGGCCTTGATGCACGCGCGCATCCAGATAGCTGGCCAGCGCCGCCACCAGCGAGCCGGCGTGCAGCGGGCCGGACGGCGAGGGCGCAAAACGGCCGACGTAGCCTGCCGCCCTCATGCCGGCTCCTGCGGCGTGATCGGCCCCATCAGCGACTGTCGCACATGGGGCTGGGCCAGGTACTGGATGAACCACTTGAGCGACTTGCCCTGTTCGGCCTTGGGCCAGGCCACCATGAAGTTGTCATTGGGCTTGGCGGCCAGGGTCTGTTTTTCCACCAGCGCGCCCGAGGCCAGGTAGGGCGCGGCCCAGATGCGCGGCAGGTGGCCGCAGCCCAGCCCGGCCAGTTGGGCTTGCAGCTTGTCGGCCACGGTGGCCACCGTCAGTGTTTCCTGGCCCGACAGCAGGCCCATGGTCAGGGTTGGCAGCGACTGGCTGTTGTCGCCCACGGCAATGGCCCGGTGGCTGCGTACCAGCTCGGCCGAGAGCGGTTCGGTGACGCTGGCCAGCGGGTGCTGCGGCGCCACGGCAAAGACCCAATCCACCGCGCCCAGCTCCTGCATCTGGAAGCGGCCGCTGGTGCGCACCACTTCCGGCCCATCCAGGGTGACGCCAATGACCAGGTTGGCACGGCCTTCGATGAGCTTTTCCCAGGCCCCGGTCAGCACCCCAGGCGTGAAGCGCAGGCGCGTGCCGGATTGTTCACGGTCGAAGGCCTCGATGATGGGCAGCATCTTGTCGAAGGGGATGAGGCTGTTGAGCACGATGTGCAGCTCGGTCTCGCGCCCGGTAGCGGTGCGCTTGACGCGCTGCTCCAAGTCGCTGGCGGCCAGCAACAAATGACGGCCCTCCTGCAACAATTGCAGGCCGGCCGGTGTCAACTGGGCCCGGTGGCCGCGGCGGTCGAACAGCAGCACATCCAGATCGTCTTCCAGCTTGCGCACACTGTAGGTCAGGGCCGAGGGCACCCGGTCCAACGCCACGGCAGCAGCAGCGAAGCTGCCTTTGCGGTCGATCATGTCCAGGATCAGCAGGGATTCCAGGGTCAGGTTCACGGCGATTCCACTTGTTTAAATTTTTTGAATGAACACTACGGATTTTAGACCTTATCTGCCGAAAAGATAGCCACTATAGTGACGCCATCGACAAACATTTTGACCAAATCAATTCCGGTTTGTGTCTTATTGAGAAAGAGGTGTTGACATGATTGAAATCCGCAAAGCGAACGATCGTGGCCACGCCAACCACGGTTGGCTGGATTCGTATCACAGCTTTTCCTTCGCCGACTACTATGATCCCAAGCACATGGGGTTTGGCCCCTTGCGCGTGATCAATGAAGACCGCGTGGCCGCCGGCCAGGGCTTCGGCACGCACGGTCACCGTGATATGGAGATCATTTCCTATGTGCTCGAAGGTGAACTTGCGCACAAGGACAGCATGGGTAACGGTAGCGTGATCCGTCCGGGCGACGTGCAGCGCATGAGTGCCGGCACTGGTGTGCGCCATTCCGAGTACAACCATTCCCAGGATGGCACCACCCATTTCCTGCAGATCTGGATCATGCCCGACCGCGCCGGCGCCGAACCGGGTTACCAGGAAGCGCATTTCTCGGCCGCCGACAAGGAGGGCAAGCTGCGCCTGGTGGCCTCGCCCGATGGCCGCGACGGCTCGGTCAGCATGAATCAGGATGCTCTGCTGTTTGCCGGCCTGTTCGATGGCACGCAAGCCGCCCAGTACACCCTGCCGCAAGGCCGCCTGGGCTATGTGCACGTGGCCCGTGGCAAGGTGAGCGTCAATGGCCAGTCGTTGGAGGCCGGCGATGCCGTCAAGCTCAGTGTGGTCGATCGCATTGAGATCGCTGACGGCGAGAAGGCTGAAGTCTTGTTGTTCGACCTGCCGCGCTGAGCACTTCAGCGCCCACCTGCAGGATGCAGTTTGCAGTAGCAAGCCCGCCGGTACCGATCACACCGGCGGTTTTTCCCGCGTTACTTCACTCTCTAGAGAAGGAATTTCGTCATGACCAAAGTTGCCATCGTTTATCACTCCGGCTACGGCCATACCAAGAAGCAAGCTGAAGCCGTGCAGGCTGGCGCTGCCGGCGTCGCCGGCGCCGCCGTCGAGCTGATCGCCATCAGCGCCGAAGGCACCATCACCGATGAACAGTGGGCCAGCCTGGATGCGGCCGACGCCATCATCTTCGGTTCGCCGACCTACATGGGTACCGTGTCCTGGCAGTTCAAGAAGTTTGCCGACGCCTCCTCCAAGCCCTGGTTCAGCCAGAAGTGGAAGGACAAGGTCGGCGCCGCCTTCACCAATTCGGCCACCATGAACGGCGACAAGCTCTCGACCCTGCACTACCTGTTCACGCTGGGGATGCAGCACAGCATGATCTGGGTCGGCACCGGCCTGATGCCTGCCAACAGCAAGGCGGCCCAGCGCAATGACATCAACTTCGTCGGTTCCTTCTCGGGCTTGATGGCACAAAGCCCGTCGGATTCCTCGCCGGAAGAAGGCCCGCTGCCGGGCGACCTGGAAACGGCCAAGCTGTTCGGTGCGCGCGTGGTGGAAACGGCTGCCAAGTTCAAGAAGTAAGATTCACATCTTCTGCAGAAGATGTGAATGTATGAAAAAGCCGACCTCACCAGGGTCGGCTTTTTGCTGCCCATGGATGGGGCGGCTTGATCTGGCGCTCAGGCTGCGGCGGAACTGGTTTGCTCTGCCGCACGCTGCTTGGGTGCACAGTGCGGGCAAGACTTGCCCGGCACGTAATCCGGCGAGAGCTGCTCGCGCGGGGTGACCACGGCGCGGCAGGCGAAGCATTGTGCAGTCTGGGTTTCCTTGAGCTCGGGGCTCAGGGCGGTGCGATAGTCGAAGACGAAGCAGTCGCCGTTGTAATGGGCACCACCGACGTCTTCGAAATACTTCAGGATGCCGCCTTCGAGCTGGTAGACATGGTCATAGCCGATGTTCTGCATATGAATGGCAGCCTTTTCGCAGCGGATGCCACCGGTACAGAAGGTGACCACGGTCTTGCCTTCGAAATCGGCCTTGTGGTCTTCGATCACCTTGGGAAATTCGGTGAACTTGCTGATGCGGTAGTCGACCGTGTTGTCGAAGGTACCAACGTCGACCTCGAAACCATTGCGGGTGTCGACCATCACCACCGGGCGGCCTTCGTCATCATGCCCTTGGTCCAGCCAGCGCTTGAGCTCCCTGGGCTCGACGAAAGGCGCGCGACCCAGCTCGGGCTTGATCAGCGGATGCTTCATGGTGATGATCTCGGCCTTGAGCTTGACCAACATGCGCGTGAAGGGTTGCTTCTCGGAATAGCTTTCCTTGACGATGAGGTCGGCAAAGCGGGCATCGGCGCGCAACCAGTTCAGGAAGGCGTCGATATCCTGGCGCAGGCCGGCCAGGAACAGGTTGATGCCTTCCGGGCTCAGGATGACGGTGCCGCGCAGATTGTGCTGTCGGCAAAATTCCAGGAAGACCGGGCGCTTTTCAACGGTGTCATCGAAACTGACGAATTTGTAGGCGGCGATGTTGACGTAAGGTGTATCAGGGGACTGCATGGTTCGTTGCTCAACTCTAAGTCTTTGAATTGACAGCATTATAACCGCGCCCGGGCAGGGCGTTCGCAGCAATTTGGCGTGGCTGGGCGGCTACTGTGGCGCTTCTCTGATGCAGATCAAGGCGGGCAATTTGGATTGCTGTGTAGTTTTTGGTAAATAGTTATCAAGGAAGACAATATTCCTGATAAAAGCAACACACAGGAAAGAAAGGCGAGTGCCAAGCTCCGGTAGAATGTCGCCCCATGACTACCCCGCAATTTGTACACCTCCGTATGCACTCGGAGTACTCCATCGTGGACGGCCTGGTGCGTATCGACGACATCGTCAAGGCCGCCGCCAAGGATGGACAGGCCGCCTTGGCGGTGACCGACCTCGCCAATCTGTTCTGCATGGTGCGTTTCTACAAGGAAGCGCGCGGCAAGGGCGTCAAGCCCATCGCTGGCTGTGACCTGTGGATCACCAACGATGCCGACCGCGAAAAGCCCTTCCGCCTGCTGGTGCTGATCAAGAACCGTCATGGTTACTTGCAGCTGTGTGAAGTTTTGTCCCAAGCCTGGCTCAACAACCAGTACAAGGGCCGCGCTGAAGTGCGCATGGAATGGTTGGAGGCGCTGCGCCACCAGGAGGGTGGCAATGGCTTGATCGCCCTGTCCGGGGCCGCCATGGGCGATATCGGCCAGGCCATCGACAATGGCAACCTGGCCCAGGCCGAAGCCTGCGCGCGTCGCTGGGCGGAAATCTTCCCCGGCGCCTTCTACCTGGAGCTGCAACGCGCCGGCCAGGCCAACATGGAAGTTCAGGTACGTCAGAGCGTCGCACTGGGCGCCAAGCTGGGCCTGCCCTGCGTGGCCACGCACCCGATCCAGTTCCAGAGCCCGGAAGAATTCATCGCCCACGAAGCCCGCACCTGCATCGCCGAAGGCGAGATCATGGCCAATGCGCGCCGCGTGCGCCGCTTCAACGAGCAGCAATACTTCAAGTCGCAGGCCGAGATGGCCGAGCTCTTCGCTGATCTGCCGGGCGCGATCGCCAATACCGGGAAATCGCCAAGCGCTGCAACCGGTAT
>NZ_BADI01001079.1:0-884 GCF_000333555.1 Herbaspirillum sp. B65
TCGAGTCATACATGAAAATAGTTCTTTATAACTTTTGTGTATCATATTCAACGTGGCCTTCCTTCAAAAATCAATAGAATCAAGCGTTTGCCGGGGATAGTTGAGCCGGCCGTGATGCAAAAAGAAATTTGTTAAAAAGTATGAAATACACCGATTTACGAGACTTTATTTCCAAATTGCAACAAAAAGGAGAGCTGAAACGCGTCTCGCATCCGGTTTCGTCCCATCTGGAAATGACCGAAATTGCCGATCGCACCCTGCGGGCCGAAGGTCCGGCGCTTCTTTTTGAGCAGGTCGACCAGAAAAATATCCCCGTTCTCGCGAATCTTTTCGGTACTCCCCACCGTGTGGCCTTGGGTATGGGGGCGCAAAGCATCAGTGAATTGCGTCGCATCGGCCATCTGCTGGCGCGTCTGAAGGAGCCAGAGCCGCCCAAGGGCATCAAGGATGTGCTGGACCTGGGCGGGCTGGTGAAGTCGCTGTGGGACATGGCGCCCAAGGAGCGTAGCTCGGCGCCTTGCCAGGATGTGGTGTGGGAGGGCCAGGACGTGGACTTGTCGCGCTTGCCGATCCAGCACTGCTGGCCGGGCGACATCGCTCCGTTGATCACCTGGGGCCTGGTCATCACCAAGGGGCCGCACAAGAAGCGTCAGAATCTGGGCATCTATCGCCAGCAGGTGCTGGGTCCCAACAAGGTCATCATGCGCTGGCTGGCCCATCGGGGCGGGGCGCTGGATTTTCGCGAGCACTGCATCGCCCATCCGGGCCAGCCTTATCCGGTGGTGGTGGCATTGGGTGCCGATCCGGCCACTATATTAGGAGCGGTCACGCCGGTGCCCGATAGCCTTTCCGAAATACAGTTCGCTGGCCTCTTGCGCGGCAGT
>NZ_BADI01001078.1:0-1705 GCF_000333555.1 Herbaspirillum sp. B65
CCGGCTCCATGGGCCTGCTGGCCGATGGCTTCCACATGCCCACCCATACCGGAGCACTGGCCATCGCCGCCGGCGCCTACGTCTTCGCTCGTCGCCACGCCCATGACAGCCGCTTCAGCTTCGGCACCGCAAAGGTGGGCGACCTGGCCGGTTTTGCCTCGGCCCTGGTGCTGGCGGTGATCGCCGTGGGCATCGGCGGCGAATCCCTGTGGCGCCTGGCCAGTCCTGACACGGTCAACTTCGGCGAAGCCATTCCGATTGCCGTGGTCGGATTGATCGTCAACATCGCCAGTGCCTTGCTGCTGATGGAGGGACATCATGACCATGGCCATCATCATGGACATCACGAACATCATGCTCATGGGCATCATGCGCATGACGAACACGAACATACGCACCATCAGGATCACCACCATGCAGGCCACGACAACAACCTGCGTTCGGCCTATCTGCACGTGGTCGCCGACGCCCTCACCTCGGTGCTGGCCATCGCCGCCCTGCTGGCCGGGCTCTACCTCGGCTGGACTTGGCTGGACCCCTTGATGGGCGTGGTCGGCGCGGTGGTCATTGCGCGCTGGTCATACAGTTTGCTGCGTACCAGTGCGGGGGTGTTGCTGGATGTGACCGATGCCCAGGTCGCAGCCCGCATCGAGCAGGCACTCGCAAGTCAAGAGGTGCAGATCGATGACTTGCACGTCTGGCGCATCGGCCCTTCGGCACGGGCGGCCATCGTCAGCGTGAGTGCGTCCACGGCAGTGACCGAAGGACAGTTGCGCCACAAGCTGGCCGGACTGGGTGAGCTGCATCATCTGACGCTGGAACTCAGGCAACGATGAACACCACTGCCGACCTTGGCACAAGAGATAAAACGATAAAACGAAAAACAGCGGCTTGGGCCGCTGTTTTTACATGGATGAGCTGAAGCTTCAAGTGGCTCAGGCTCAATGCCAGCCGCGATGCCAGCCATAGTGCGGATGATGCCAACCCCAACCATAGTAGGAATGGTATTCCCACACCCAGCCGGGACCGGGCGAGGCATAGGTCGGCTGCACGTAGACCACGCCCGGTGGAGCAACATAGGTAGGCTGTGCGACATAGGCCGGCCGCACGGTCGGCGGCGTGACTACGCAGCCGCTCAAGGCGAAGGCTGCGGCCAGCGCTGGCATCAATACGAGGGATTTCATGCTTATGCTCCTGATCTTGTTTGGCGATTTGTCCCGGCGCGGATGAACGTCGGTGACCACATGAGGCGTGGTCATCAGATAACGAACCCAGCCGTACGGCAGCAGACTTCAAATTGTGTTTTTGTGTAACGCCATCGCTCCCGCCTCCCACTCTCCGCAAAAAAATACCCAAGCTCAACAGGGAACTACTAGCCTGCTGCCGCTCAAATTGCCAGCAGGTTTGGCCAACGACCCGCCGTCGCACCAATTCAATCACATTGACTAGTCAAAGATGGGCTGAACATGCAGCATAAAGACCATTTCCTCACACTCGACGGCTTTCGCGGGATAGCAGCCATTCTCGTGGTGCTCAGGCATACCACGCCCTACTTTGGCGACAATCCGTTTTTCTCAAGCTATCTCGCCGTAGACCTGTTCTTCCTGCTCAGTGGCGCTGTGGTAGCACGCTCTTATGAACATCGGCTCCAGCAGGACATGAGCCTGCGGCAGTTCATGTGGATCCGCCTGCTGCGCCTGTATCC
>NZ_BADI01001077.1:0-3143 GCF_000333555.1 Herbaspirillum sp. B65
CT
The DNA here is from genome assembly GCF_000333555.1 of Herbaspirillum sp. B65. Classification (NCBI taxonomy): domain Bacteria; kingdom Pseudomonadati; phylum Pseudomonadota; class Betaproteobacteria; order Burkholderiales; family Oxalobacteraceae; genus Herbaspirillum; species Herbaspirillum sp. B65. Next base: position 3 of record NZ_BADI01001077.1, read on the forward strand.
GACCGCTGATAGGCCAACTATCGGCCAGCAGGTTCAGTTGCTTGAAGGTGATCAGCTTGCGCAATTCCGGGCGCACGCGCACGTAGCCCTCATGGCTACCCTTGCCGCGCAGGAAGAATTTCTTGACCCGCTCGGGCGACATCTTCTCGATGCGCTCCATGGGATAGACCCCATTGGCGCCGGTGGAGAGCACGTTGGTATCGATGTCGGTGGCCACGATCTGCACCGGCGGGTTCATCGAGCCATAGGCCTCGCAGGCGGTCATGGCGATGGTATAGGGCTCTTCCCCGGTGGAGGCGGCCGAGCACCAGATGGTGGCCGGTTCCTTCAGGGTCTTGAGGAAGTCCGCCAGGATCGGGAAATGGTGGGCTTCGCGGAAGAATGAGGTCAGGTTGGTGGTCAGGGCATTGGTGAAAGCTTCCCACTCATCGGCATCGTGGGTGCGCTCCAGCATGTCGAGGTATTGCTGGAAAGAGGTAATGCCGGTGGCCCGCAGACGCCGCGCCAGGCGGCTGTAAACCATTTCCTGTTTGCTGTCGGCCAGCGCGATGCCGGCCCGCTGGTAGATCAGGCCACGCACCCGTTCGAAATCGCGGCTATTGAAATCGAACTCCTTGCCGGATGATTCGCCTTTGCCTGGTACCGTCGGCTTCACTGTCTTTCCTTCCCTGGCGCCGCACGCTTGGAAGCGCGCTGCTTGCTATCTCTTGCCCACCCGGCATGGGCGGACATCCCCTTGCCGCATAATCTATCAGCCGCCTGGCGGGGTCAAGCGAATCAGCCGCGGAAATGAAATGGTTTTACCCCCCTATTGCGACAAGTCAATCGAGCGCTGTCATGCATACCCGTCTCAAACCTTGGAAATCCTCACCGGTCGGGCCGCACGCGGCGTGGCAGGCTGGCGTGTGGCCGTGCGCGCCGGGGTAGGAGCCGGCGCGGCGGCTGCCACCGGAGCCGCCGCAGGCACATGACTGGAGCGGTAGCCGACCCGGAAGCCCCCCCAATGCTTGCCGTTGACATAGATGGGCACCGACAGGTCGTGCATCACCTCGCCGGTATCACGGCGATAGGTTTGCAACAGGAAGGGCTTGGTATTGGCCCCGCAGCGCTTGCCGGTACGGTCGCTGAAGATGCGCTTGGTACGGTTGTTGACCAGGTCCACGTCGTAGTCGCCGGTCAGCGGCTGAGAGAACTTCTTGTTGTGAGTCGGAAAGTAACCGTTGTTATCAACCGCTCCGGCATAGGCCAATTGCGGCATACGCTCCAGCAGCCCCTCCTGCAGGGCCGGCAGCACGCGGTCGGTAAACCCGTCGAACTGGCTGGAATGCTTTTGCGGCGAGGTATCGGGAATAGGCGTATAGCTCCGATCGAACAGGGCCGCTTCGGTAATCTGCCCGGCCCGTATCGCTCCCTCGAAGAGCTTGCCAACCGCCTGTGCCGCCTCCGCCGCCGCCACCCGGATCTCGTCATGCCCGCTGTGGGCACCACCATCGATGATGGCCTCGAACACCGCCTCTGCGCGTTCCGAGAGTTCCATGGCCGAGGCTGCCACGCGCGGCAATTCGGCATCGGTATGCAACATGCCGTTGCGGATATCGGTGATCGCCTCGGCGATTTCCTGGGTGGTCTGCACGTGTTCACGCGAGGCCACCGCGATCTCCTCGATTTGTTCCTGCGACTGGCTGGCTGAACGCTCAATGCTGTTCAAGAGACTATGCACCTTTTCCACGTTCTGCGCTGCCTCCAGCACGCGGCTGCTCAACGAATTCATGCCGGAGGCCGCCCGTTCGGCCTCTTCGGTGATGGCGCGCACCATCACGCCGATGTCATCGGTCGCCTCCTTGGTGCGTTGGGCCAACTGACGCACTTCCCCCGCCACTACCGCAAAGCCGCGCCCCTGCTCGCCGGCGCGTGCCGCCTCGATGGCGGCATTCAGGGCCAGCAGGTTGGTGCGCGCAGCGATCTCGCTGATGACTTCGGTGATGCCATGGATACGGCGGGATTTTTCCTGCAGTTGCGCCATCATCGAAGAAGCCGACAAGGCATCCGTGCGTGCCTGGCCGATCTGCTGCAAGCCACGGTCCACTTCGGACCGCCCGCTGACGCTCTCGGTACGCACTTCAGCCGCAATGGAGGATGCGCGCTCGGCATTGGCGGCGATCTGCTCGGTGGTGGCGGCATTCTGCTCGGCACTGGCGGCGATGCGGTCAGCCGCGACCACGTCCTTGCCTATCTTGGTCTTGATGGTATCGACAAAGAAAGAGGTTTCGGCCGCGCCAATCATGATGTGATCGATCTGGCCACTGATCTTGTCGACCAGTGGCCCCGCTTGCGACTGCTCGCCGCGACGCGCCATGGCAAACCCGACCATGCCCAGCAGCACCGCGACGCAACTGGCGCCTGGCGCACCAAGCCACTGCCCGGCCCCCACCATGTCCAGCACCCCTGTGGCGCCGCCACCCAGTCCCAGCCCGACCACCCAGGGCAAGACGCCCCGCCAAGCCCCCCATGCCGCACCGGTAGCACCGGCCCCTCTGCTCTTTGCCATCACTGTCTCCCTGCGGGTCTCCCGCTCTTCTTGGCCTGCAGCGCGGCAGGCCTGGTTGCGGACGAAACCTGCCGCATTGTCCTGAGGCTATAACGTCTAGCTTACGCATAACTGAACAAAGCTTCACCTGCCCCATGATATTGCCATCCCGCAAGAACACAAGTCCTGCCCAATCAGAAGGATCGACTATCACACCCGCCGTGGAAAAGTCGCTACAATCCTCACTTTATAGGATAGGGGGGTATGGTATATGGCACACCTGACACAGGACACGGACGCCCTGCTCAAGCGCGTGCGCCGCATTGGCGGCCAGGTGCAGGCGCTGGAGCGCGCCCTGGAAGGCCAAGCCGATTGCGGCAAGACCCTGCATCTGGCTGCCGCCATTCGCGGCGCTGTGCATGGGCTGATGGAAGAACTGATCGAAGCCCATGCCCGCGAGCACGTCGCCCGCCCCGGCCTGACCGATGAGCAACGCCGCCAGGGCCTGGAAGAGTGCTGGAAGCGATTCACCGCTACACCAAATAGGCAAAAGGAAATCCATGCACAGCACTTCCTCATATCGCCACGAGCACATCTACCTGGGCACCAACATG
>NZ_BADI01001076.1:0-10506 GCF_000333555.1 Herbaspirillum sp. B65
CTTTTTACGACGACAACGGGACAATTCAGAATGGATAGGCGCTGGCCTCCTGCTTGACCGTGATCCACTTCCACTGGGTGTACTCTTCCCAGTCGGCCGGGCCGCCCACGCTGGTGCCGTTGCCGGCGATGCCGGGGCCGCCGAAGGGATTGATGCATTCGTCGTTGACGGTCTGGTCGTTGACGTGGACCATGCCCTGGCGCAGTTGCGCGGCCACCGCCATGGCCCGTCCTACCGAGCGCGAGATGACGCCGGCAGCCAATCCACCCTGGTTCTGGTTGGCCAGGGCAATGGCTTGCTCCTGGCTGTCATAACAGATCACGCTGGCCACAGGCCCGAAGATTTCTTCATCAAAAACGCGCATCCCCGGCTTCACATCCGCCAACACGGTGGGCTGGTAGAACAAACCTTCATATGTGCCGCCAGCCCAGGGCGATCCGCCGCGCGTGCCGCTGTTGGTGATGCGCGGCACTTGCAGGCAGCGACGCAGTTCGTCCTTGCTCTCGCGGGTACCGACAAAGCCCACCGGCAAGCCGATCACCAGTTGCGGCCGCCAGCCATGCTCGCGGATGAGCCGCACGGCTTCGGTGATGGCGGTAGGGGCGTCACCGATGGCCAGCACCAGGTCGTTGCCGAACTTTTGCCAAGCGCGACGAATGCCGGCCGCCGAGCGGGTCATGCCGAGGTTCTGCGCCATCAGATGCGATTCGGGATCATGCACCCCGCACCAGGTTTCAATGCCCAGTTGTTCCAGCACAGCGCGTTTCAAGCCGGTCTGCACCATGGTCACATCCGTTACTACTCGCTTGGTGCGCAGCAGCGCCTTCATGCCGGCCTGGGCCGCACCAGCGGAGAAATAGATTTCATCGGCCACCGCAAAGTCGCCACTGGTATGGACCAGGCGCTGCAAGACCGTCAGGTGTTGCGTTGGAAAGCCGCTCCAGTCGCGCCCGGCCTGGATGATCTCCATGCTCTCGGCCTCGATCGGATGCGGCACATAAGGTGCGGTACGTGCGGGTAGCGACGCGGCCTGCTCGCGCGCCGACAGGTCGCGCACCGGCAGATGATGGGCGCGTTGCGGCTCGCCCACCTGCTGCTCGAAACCGACGATCTGCACCCGGTACTTGCACAGCGTGCAGTTCATGGCAGCACGACCTTCGGCCGCTTCGCACGCGCGTTCCAGCATGACGTCAGCCACATGCGCGTGCACCCCCAGGTAGGAGGCCTTGAGCACTTCCACGCCCGGTTCGCGCTGCGCCAGTTCGTCGGCGGCGGCATAGATGCGCTTGACCAGCACGCCATCGAAGAGGAAGAACGGCAGCACCACCAGCCGCTGCCAGCCTTCGCCGGCGGCCTGTGACAGCCCCTCGCACACCAGCGGCGTGGCGGTACCGGAGAAGCATACCTTGACGCCGCCAAAGCCCATGCCCTCCTGCACCATGCGCGCCAGCTTGGCGATCTCGCCATTGGCGTCGGGATCGGTGGTGCCACGACCGACCAGTACCAGGCAACTGTCCTGGCGATGGATGATCTCCTCGGAGCCGGCCTCGGCCTCCACCACGCGCTGCTGCACCAGTTGCAGCAGCAGCGGGTGCAGATCCATCGGCGCACCGAAGTGGAAATCGACCTGCGGATAATCACGCGCCAGGGCCAGCAGTTCGGCCGGCAGGTCGTTCTTGGCGTGGCGTGCCCCCAGCAGCACACCGGGGACCACGGCCACCTCACTGGCGCCATCTTCGATACAAGCCACAGCCGCCTGGGCGATGGTGGGAGCGGCAAATTCCAGGTAGCCATGGCGCACGATGCGCTCGCCCGCACGCTCACGCACCAGTTCCACCAGCGCCTCGAATTGGCGCAGGGAATCGGGGTCGCGGCTGCCGTGGCCGGCGATCACCACGGCTGACTTGCGCGCACTGCTCATGCCGGCACTCCACTGGCCGTCTGTGGCGGCGGTTCGATCTGGCTGGCCATGGGCGTCAAGGTGCGGATGAGCATGATGCTCATGTCGCTGAATTCGATGCCGGCGCAGTCGGCCAGCTTGCCGTGCCATTCGGCGTCGCCGCGGGTCAGGTTTTCCCAGACCTCGGTGGGGTGGTCGGGACTGACGCCCTGTTGCAGCAAATAGCTGGCGATATGGCGCGGCATGAAGGAACGTGCCGCATCCCACGGACAGGGGATGACGATGGCATTGCGACCATCGTTCAATACGTTCACCAAATGGCGCTTGAAGGGCTCCAGATCGCCGCGCCGGTGGAAGGTGATGAAGGTAGTTTCATCAAAGCACACACGCGCCTTGGAAGCCAGGATCTGGGCCGAAGAAATGCCCGGCAGGGTTTCCACGCGGTGGCCGCAGGCGCGCTCCACGCGCTCCAGGTACTGGAAGCCGCTGAAGTGGATATCGCCCATGAAGACCACCACGCAGCGCTTGCCGGCATGATGCAGGGCCGCCACTTCATCGAGCTTGGCGACCTGGTCACGGTAGCCCATCAACACCACTTGTGCGGTCGGCGGGATCAGTTCCTGGACCACGTCCACCACGGCATTGAAACCGGCCACCACGTCGGCATTGCGGATGAGCTCGGCGCCGCGCATGGTGAGATAGGAATGGTCGCCGGGGCCGGCACCGATACAGATGATCACGTTCTTTCCTTTCAGCGCGCGCCCAGTTGCGCACGCACGGTCAACGCCAGGGCGTCGCCGGTCAATTGTTCCAGGGTCAGGCAAGGCGCACCCAGCGCCTCGGCCAGTTGGGCCGCACGGCCCAGGCGCAAGTAACCTGATTCGGTATCCAGCACCAGCGCCGGCACGCCTTGCGCGGCCAGCGTATGGGCTGCGGCCAGCGTCTGCGCCCAGGCATCGCCACTGCTGCCGGGCAGGGCCACATTGGCCTTGCCGTCCGAGAGAATCACCAGCAGCGGCGGCGCTTCCTGGCGCGACTGTTGCAGCAGTTGCGCGGCCAGTTGCAGCGCGTGCGGCAAGGGCGTGCGGCCACCGGTGGGCAGTTCGCGCAAGCCCTGCTCGGCCAGGTCGGCACTGCGGGTGGGCGCCAGCAGCAACTGCGCCTGCTCGCCACGAAAAGCGATCACGGCCAGTTGGTCACGCCGCTGGTAAGCATCGGTCAGCAGCGCCAGCACGGCGCCCTTGACGGCTTCCATGCGCCGTTGCGCAGCCATGGAGCCGGAGGCATCGACCACGAAGACGATCAGGTTGGCGCCACGACCGTTGCGCACCTGGCGATGCAGGTCTTCACGCTGCACGCTCAGGCGTTCGCCGGCCGCACCAGGGTCTTCTGCCAGTGCAGCACGCACGGCGGCGCTGCGCAGTGTAGCACCGACGGCCAGGCGCTCTGGATTGGGGTCGGGCACGGCGCGCAGGGCGCTGCCCCGGCTGGCGTCGGCGATGGTGCTGCGGCGGCCACTGGGAAGATGGGCCGCGGTCGCGGGCGTGGCAACCACGCTGATCTTGCGCGCGCTACCGCTGGCGGCGACGGCAAAGGTCTGCTGGCCGCCCTCGCCTTCCTGGTCTGGTGGTGGCTCCGGTGGTTGATCCGGCGATTGATCCTGCTGTTGCGGTGGCTGCTGCTCATCGCCCTTCTGCTCATCGCCCTGCTGCGCTTGGGCAGGCGGCTGGGGCTGGCGTGCCTGGTCCACCAGTTCATCGAGCTGGTCCTGGTCCATGCCGGTCTGCTCGAAGGGCTTGCGGCGACGGCGATGCGGCAGTACCAGCAAGGCGGCTTCGCGCACATCGTCGGGCGTGACCCGTGTGCGAGCCTGCAAGGCGGCGATGGCGCGGGCGGTCTTGTGCATGACGATGTCGGCGCGCAGGCTGGCCACCTCGAACTCGCAGCAGAGATGGCTGATCAGTTCCAGCATGGCATCGTCCAATGCGACCTCAGGCAGCAGGCGCTGGGCTTGGGCGACCTCGGTGCGCAAGGCGTCCTGCTGCGCTTGCCAGCGGCCGGCAAAGGCGGCGGGGTCGGCCTCGAAGGCGATGCGTCGGCGTACCACCTCGGCACGCACGGTCTTGTCGGTGGGCGCAGTCACTTCGACCATCAGGCCGAAGCGGTCCAGCAGTTGCGGGCGCAGGTCACCCTCTTCCAGGTTCATGGTGCCGATCAGCGTGAAGCGGGCCGGATGGCTCACCGACAGCCCTTCGCGCTGCACCGAATTGACACCCATGGCCGCCACATCCAACAGCACATCCACCAGGTGATCGGCCAGCAGGTTGACTTCATCGATGTAGAGAATGCCGCGATGGGCAGCGGCCAGCAGGCCCGGCTGGAACGCACGCTGGCCGCCTTGCAGGGCCTGTTGCAGATCGAGCGAACCCAACACGCGGTCTTCAGTGGCGCCCAAGGGCAAGGTCACGAAGGGTACACTGGCCTGGTGCTGTACCGGTACAGTTTCCGCATTGCAGACTGAACAGGCCGCAGCTGGCTGGCCCGGCGCGCAATGGAAGGCGCAGCCTTGGTTGAGCGCAATCGATGGCAGTACCTGGGTCAGGCCACGGGCAGCAGTACTCTTGGCCGTGCCCTTGTCGCCGCGCACCAGCACGCCGCCGATGCCGGGATCGACCGCACACAGCAGCAGCGCCTGCTTCAGCAGGGGCTGACCGACGATGGCCGCAAAGGGATAGGCATTCACGGCCGTCATTGCATGTCCTTGGTATGTTCACTGCCGCGCACGGTCTCGCCGCGTGCTTCCAGCAGGGCTTCACTGTGCAGGTAAAGTGTGCGTAACTGTTCGATGGTCTGTGCCGGTGGTGTTTGCCACATGCCGCGACTGGCGGCTTCCAGCAGGCGTTCGGCGATGGCGTTCTGGGCCCAGGGATTGGCTTGTTCCAGGAAGGCGCGCATCTCCGGGTCGAAACCGTAGGTCTCGGCCAGTTGCTGGTACATCCAGTCCTCCAGCACCTGCGCCGTGGCGTCGTAACCGAACAGGTAATCGACGGTGGCGGTCAGTTCCAGGCCGCCCTTGTAGCCGTGGCGGCGGATGCTGGCCAGCCACTTGGGATTGACCACGCGGGCGCGGAAGACGCGCAGGGTTTCTTCCTTGAGGTCGCGCACGGCGGCGCGCTGCGGGTCGTGGCTGTCGCCGAAGTAATGGCGCGGCTGCTGGCCGGACAAGGCGCGGATGGTGGCGATCATGCCGCCGTGGTATTGCAGGTAGTCGTCGCTGTCGAAGATGTCGTGTTCGCGGTTGTCCTGGTTGTGCAAGGCCACCTGCACGCCCGAGAGACGCTGGCGGAAGGCCTGGCGCTGGTCCGCACCCTGTACCTTGCGGCCATAGGCGTAGCCGCCCCAGTTGATGTAGGCCTCGGCGAAGTCGGCCTGGTCCTGCCAGTTCTTTTCCTGGATCAGGGGCAGGATGCCGGCGCCATAGCTGCCGGGCTTGGCGCCGAAGACGCGATAGGAGGCCTGGGCGGCTGCCTCGGCCTGGCCCATGCCGCTGGCCACGGCCGCTTGCAGGTCGCGCAGGTAATGCTTGCGCACGAAGTTCATGTGCTCCGGTTCATCGGCGGCAATGGCCAGTTGCACGGCATCGTCGATCAGTTCGATCAACTGCGGGAAGGCATCGCGGAAGAAGCCGCTGATGCGGGTGGTGACATCGATGCGCGGACGCTGCAACTGCGCCAGCGGCACCAGTTCGACCCCGGCCACCTGGCGGTTACCCTCGCGCCAGATCGGGCGTGCACCCATCAGCGCCAGGATCTGCGCCACATCGTCGCCATGGGTACGCATGGCGCTGGTACCCCAGATGCTGATGGCCACGCTCTCGGGATAGTCGCCGCTCTCGCGGTGATGCCGTTGCAGCACTTCCAGCGCCAGTTGCTGGCCCACGCGCCAGGCCGATTGCGAGGGCACGCTGCGCGGATCGACCGAATAGAAATTGCGACCGGTGGGCAGGATATGGGCCATGCCACGCGTGGGCGAGCCACTGGGGCCGGCCGGGATGTAGCCGCCGCGCAGGCCATGCAGGAGATTGCTGATTTCTTCCTCGGTGCGCAGCAGGCGCGGCACCAGTTGTTCGCAGGTGAAGACCAGCACGCGACGCAAGGCGCTGGTGTCGCTGGCCTTGGTCTGGATCTGCGCAGCGGTGCGCTTGACGGGTGCAGCAGCGGGCGCGGCGGCGGAACGCGACAGGCTGCGCATGGCCCCCAGCACACTGCCCGGCCCCTTGGCCAAGGCCGGTTGCAGGCGTGGCTGGTGCTCTGCCGGGGCCTTTTGCAATGTCCCCAGCACGCTCTGAAGCACGTCGTCGATGGCGGTCACGGCAAAGCCATGCTGTTGCAGCGCCTGCATTAGGGCCAGGCACAGTGCATCGATGGCTTCCAGCGCATCGGCGCGGGTGACGATGGCACGACCGGCAACGCGGGCCAGGGTATCGTCGATATTGAGGCGACGGCCCTTGTGTTCCAGCAGCATGTCCAGCGACAGGCCGAAGAGCTTGGCCAGTTCTTCCTGCAAGCCCGGCAGGTCCTGGTTGGGCAGGCGGGTCAAGGCCACCAGCATGTCGGGCATCTGCTGCGAATCGGGCGTGCGGCCCAGGATGTGCAGGCCGTCGCGAATCTGGGCCGCGCCCAGTTCGCACAGATAGCCGTCCAGATCCTCGATCAGGTGGGCCACGCCGGCACCGTCCAGTTCGGTCAGTGCGTGCGGCAGTTGGTCTGCTTCGTGCGCATGGTCGTGATGCGCATGATCGTGGTGATCATGCGCGCCGTGGTCGTGATGGTGGTGATGACCATGATGATGATGCCCGTGGTCATGGTCATGGTCATGATCGTGATGCAGCAGCTTGAACTGCAGATCGGTATCCAAATTGGTCTGTCGCACCAGTTCCCAGATCTGCTGTTGCAGCAGCGGCAGCTTGGACGGGTCCAGCACCTCGACCTGGTAGTACTCATCCACCAGTTGCGTCAACTGCGCCAATGCGCCGTAGCTGTCGGCGGTGGTCATCGGCGGCGTCAGGTGGTCTACCACCACGGCATGGGCGCGACGCTTGGCCTGCGAGCCCTCGCCGGGGTCGTTGATGATGAAGGGATAGAACAGCGGGACGTCGCCCAGCAGGGCATCCGGGAAGCATTCTTCAGATAATCCCACGCCCTTGCCGGGCAGCCATTCCAGAGTGCCGTGTTTGCCGACATGGACGATGGCATCCGCGCCCCATTCTTCATCCAGCCAACGATACAGGGCGTAGTAGTGATGGGTCGGCGCCAGGTCGGGCTGGTGGTAGATGGCGTCCGGGTCCATGCCATAGCCGCGCGGCGGTTGCAGCGCCACGAAGGCATTGCCCAGGTCGAGGCCGGCGATGACCAGATGCTGATCATGCACGTAGGCTTGCCCTGGAGCGGCGCCCCACTGCCGTTGCATCCGCGCCTGCAAGGCGGGCGGCAAGGCGGCGAACCATTGCGCATAGCGCTGTGCCGGGATGCGCGCGGCGGCGCGGCGCAACTGGTCTTCGGTGAGCAGGATATCGTCGTAGGAGCAGCGGTCCACCAGTTCGTGGATCAGTGCCGTGCCGCTGGCGGGCAGTTCGTCAATGGCATAACCCTCTGCGGCCAGGGCGCGCAGCACGGCCATCAGGGACTCGGGCGCATCCAGGCCTACGGCATTGCCGATCTGCGCGGCCTGCTGTGGNNAATTGTGAAAGATGAAGGCGATACGTTTTTGCGCATTGGGCGTGCGGCGCAAACGCACCAGTCGCTGCGCCAGACCGGCGATGCGGCGCACGCGATCGGCCAGCGGCTGGTAATGCACGGCGCCGGTTGGCGTACTCTGCTTGAAGGACAGCGGCACGCCGATGATGCGTCCATCGAACTCGGGCAGGACCACGTTCATGGCGGCGTCCAGCGGATTCATGCCGCGTGTGGAATGTTGCCACTGTGCCTGGCTCATGCCGCTGGTGATGGCTTGCAGCACCGGGATGTCCAGTTGTTCCAGCACCGAGACCGACCAGCCAGCGGGGGTGACACCGCCTGCGGTGATCTCGCCCATGGCAAAGGAGGTGGTGTTGAGGATGAGATCGACCTGCCCGGTGGCGAAATACGCCAGCGCCGGGGGCAAAGCCTGGGCATCGGCAGCCGAGATGCGCAAGGAGGAAGTAAACACCGGCAGTACGTCCATGCCACGCGCTTCCAGCGCCGCCACCAGCGCATCGATGAAGCCGGTATTGCCCGACAGCCAGTGCGCCCGATAGAAGATGATGCCCACCGCCGGCTTGCCGCTGGGCGCCTGTGCGCGCAGGCCGAGCCAGTCGGCGATGCCGGCGCCCTGCTCCAGGTCGGGATGATAGAGGCCGTGTTCCGGCAAGGCTTGCGCCGGTTCGTAGCCATAACCACTCAAGAGCAGGCGGTCCGACAGGCAGCGCAGCAACTGCGCCAGGTTGACGCTGCCGCCGCCGTTGAAATAGGCCAGCGCCTGTTGCTGCACGTCGGCCGGGGCGGTGGAAGTGGCCGCCAGTTCGGCATCGGGCTCGCCGGTGCCGGACAGCACGATCAGTTGCCGTCCTTGGGCGCGCGCCAGGCGCAGCAGTTCGGGGAAGCCGGATACCGCACCCAGAGGCCCCAGGATGCGCAGCACGATCACCTGGGCACCGGCCAGTTCGGTGCGCAGCAGGGCCGCCAGCGTGCGCAGCGGCTGGCCGTCTTCATCAGTGTGGGCTTGCAGTCCTTGCAGGTCGTAGCCGGCCACGGGCGGGAAATCGGCCGGCAACTGGCCGCGTGCTGCCGCCAGCATGGCCAGGTCGGTGGGCGCGTGCGTGAGCAGCACAATCCGGGCCAGGGCCAGGGCGTCAGACATCGCTGGCCTCCGTCTCAGGGTGGACATCGCCGCTACCGAGGCGGTGGAAGATCAGGTCCGTGACTTCGCGCCCGCCTTCCAGGTGCTCCACCACCACGCGTTCGATGGCGCTGGCATCTTCGCAGCGATACCACACGCCCTCGGGATAGACCACCACTACCGGGGCCTGCGCCTTGCAGGCCACCATGCAATGGGTGCGGGTGCGCTTGACGCGCAGTTCGGGACGGGCATCGATCTGTTCGCCCAGCACGCCGAACATGGCTTCGGCCAGCACCCCATTGTCGGTGCAGCGCGGGCCCACGCACATCAGTACGTGGCGGTGATGAGTTCTCATGACTTCTCTTTCAAAGGCGCCGCGACGCCGGCGTTGCTCAGCCGAACCGGCGATAGAAGAAACCGGTCAGGCCGCCCAGGGCCAGCCAGAATACGGCATTGGCCAGGGCGGTGGCGTGGATGAAGGCTTGTGCCAGTTCTTCCGGTGCCACGCTGCCATGGACCTCGGGCTGGGGCGCGCCGACCAGGTGCGGCACCACCAGCAGCAGCACGCCCACCAGCTTGTAGGGCCAGCCGCGCATAAAGACGAACAGGCCCAGGCTGGCAGCCGTCATGGCCGCCGTCATCACCCACCACAACTGGCGTGCGTGCAGCGGGGCGGCCAGGGTACCGGGTACTTCCGGGGGCAGGCCCAGCGAAGGGGCGACGAAGAACACGCCGTAACCGGCCAGGCCCCACAGCAGGCCGCTGCGCCAGCTGATGGTGCGACCGCTCAGGGCAAAGGCGGCGACCAGCATCAGCGCAAAGCCTACCGCCATGCTGACGTTGGCCAGCACGGTGTAGCCGGTGCGCTCGGCACCATCGGCGGGCTCCCAGGCGTCGGCGTCGTGGGCATGTTCATGGGCGTGGGCGCTGGTGGCGGTGGCCTGATCATGATCATGGTCGTGCTGCTGCGCCTGGGTGACAGCAGCCTCGCCAGCCTTTTCATATTCCTCGGCCTTGAGGATGATCTTTTCGACCTGGAATTGCTGCACCCCCGAGAGCAGCACGCCCGACAAGGCGCCTGCGATGACCACGGCCGAGGCCATGCGTCTGAATACGGTCCAGTTCATCAGGCGCTCCTCAGTGGCAGGGGAAGCCGGCCGAGTGACGGCCATCGTGGGCGGCATTATGCAGCTCGACCTTGGAGGCGAAGCCAGCGCCGTAGATCAGTGCCACGCCCAGCGCGAAGGCCAGCAGCGCGGGCGCGATGCGGTCGCGCCAGACCTGGCTGGCCGATGCGGTGGAGTCGATGCTGGGGCTGGTCTTGAGACCGGAAGTATGGGACATGCGTTTTCCTTGGGCGGTTGATGTGAACGAAGTACGCCACACGGCAGCGCCCATGCATCATCCCGCCGCCCATCGCAGCGGGCAGCACCGAGTCACAGTGACGGGAAATGATGGAAGCTTTCCGCATGATCGCCCTCCGCGATGCATTCAAGAGTTGCCACTGGCCGGTCTCCGGGCTGGCGAGCTGAAGCCTGGGCTTCGGGACAGGCACCTTCCCATGCACTTGGCACAGTGGCGTCTTGCCTGTCTTGGCTCGCTTACCGTTGCGGGGGCAGCGCCGGCTTGGGGCGACGCTGTTTGCGCCGACCGCACCGGCTTCCCGTTTCAATCCCGAACGCGGCTGCGCGCGGGATACCAGAAGCAATGCTNAGGGGCAAAGAAAAGGC
>NZ_BADI01001075.1:0-8800 GCF_000333555.1 Herbaspirillum sp. B65
GGCGGCCGCTGGCGTTCGCGCATGGCTTCCACTTCTTCCGGGGTGCAGTCGCTGTAGTAGGCGGTGCCCTGCTCCAGCATCTGCGCAATCACTTCGCGATAGCGATCCATGCGCTTCATCTGGTAGAACGGACCTTCATCATGCTCCAGGCCCAGCCATTGCATCCCCTCGATGATGGCCTGCACCGCTGCCGGGGTGGAACGCTCGACGTCGGTATCTTCGATACGCAATACGAAGGTGCCGCCGAAGCGACGGGCATAGGCCCAGGAGAACAGCGCCGTGCGGGCGCCGCCCAGGTGCAGGTAGCCGGTGGGACTGGGAGCGAAACGGGTACGAACTTGAGTGGCAGTCATGATAGCGAGTAAAAACCAGGCCGGCGCTGGAGACCAGGGCCGGCCATCAGTCTGGGGAATTCAATCGGAAAGGCGCCATTTTAACGCCTTTGCAGGCCGGCACGCCATGCCGGCGGCCAGCCTGCGGGGCGGCATCAGTCGTTCTGCACCACGATGCTGGGGAACTTGCTGGTCATGTCGCGCGCCTTCTCGGCCACCTTCACGGCGACCTTGCGAGCGATGGCCTTGTAGATCTCGGCCACCTTGCCCTCAGGATCAGCCACCACGGTGGGCTTGCCGGAATCAGTCTGCTGGCGGATTTCCATGGTCAGCGGCAAGGCGCCCAGGAAGTCCACGCCGAAGTCGGCACACATCTTCTCGCCACCGCCTACGCCAAAGATGGGCTCGGCATGACCGCAGTTGGAACAGACATGCATACTCATGTTTTCCACGATACCCAGGATGGGAATGCCGACCTTCTCGAACATGCGCAAGCCCTTGCGCGCATCCAGCAAGGCGATGTCCTGCGGCGTGGTGACGATGACCGCACCGGTGACCGGCACCTTCTGCGACAAGGTCAGTTGCACGTCGCCAGTGCCGGGCGGCATATCGACGATCAGGTAATCCAGGTCGCGCCAGTTGGTCTGGTCCAGCAATTGCTGCAGGGCCTGGGTGACGATGGGGCCGCGCCAGACCATGGGTTCGTCGGGGTCGATCATGAAACCGATGGACGATACCTGCAGGCCGTGGTTTTCCAGCGGCTCCATGGTCTTGCCATCCTTGGTCTCGGGCTGGCCGGAGATGCCCATCATCATGGGCTGCGAGGGACCGTAGATATCGGCATCCAGAATGCCCACACGCGCCCCCTCGGCCGCCAGCGCCAGCGCCAGGTTCACGGCGGTAGTGGACTTGCCCACCCCACCCTTGCCGGAAGCCACGGCGATGATGTTCTTGACGTTGCTCTTGAGCTTGATGCCGCGCTGCACCGCGTGCGCCACGATCTTGAAGGTAACGTTGGCCTCCACGCCAGTGACGCCCGGCAACTTGCCCAGCGCCGCTTCGACCAGTTGGCGGATCGCTGCGATCTGGCTGGCCGCCGGATAACCCAGCTCCACGTCCAGCAGCACGCGGCCGCCCTCGACACGGATGTTGCGGGCTTCCTTGCCACGGATCAGGTCACGGCCGGTGTTGGGGTCGATCACCTGCAACAGGGCCGCTTTGATCTCTTCCACGGTAATGCTCATTGTTTCTCCTTGCTCAGAACCCGCAAGTCTAAACCAATCAGGCCCGCGCCGCCCTGTGGACGGATCAAGCCGGACAGCGCTGACGACCCGCAAAAAAGCATTTCAATGGAGCAACTACTGCGCCACAGGGCCGCTGGCTGATAGAATGCCCCTCTTTACAGGCAGTTTTCTTGCTGTTTTTGCGCGCACGCGCCTTAACCTACTTGCATCGTCCGTATCGCCAATGAGCACTTCCGCACCTCGCCAACTCTTCGTCACGACCGCACTCCCCTACGCCAACGGCGCTTTCCACATCGGCCACATCATGGAATACATCCAGGCCGACATCTGGGTCCGGTTCCAGCGAATGCAGGGCAATGAGGTGCATTTCGTCGGCGCCGACGATGCCCACGGTGCGCCCATCATGATCGCCGCCGAAAAGGCCAACATCACGCCGCAAGAGTTCGTGGCCAACATCGCGGCCGGTCGCAAGCAGTACCTGGACGGCTTCCATATCGCCTTCGACAACTGGAGCTCCACCGACAGCCCGGAGAACCACCAACTGTCGCAGGAGATCTACCGCGCCCTGCGCGACGAGGCCAAGCTGATCTCCACCAAGACCATCGACCAGTTCTATGATCCGGTGAAGAACATGTTCCTGCCGGATCGCTACATCAAGGGTGAATGCCCCAAGTGCGGTACCAAGGACCAGTACGGCGACTCCTGCGAAAACTGCAGCGCGGTCTATTCCCCGACCGATCTGAAGAATCCTTACTCCACGCTGTCGGGCGCCACGCCGGTGATGAAGTCGTCTGAACATTTCTTCTTCAAACTGTCTGACCCGAAGTGCGTGGCCTTCCTGCGCGAATGGGCGCTGGACAATGACCGCCTGCAACCGGAAGTGGCCAACAAGGCCCGCGAGTGGCTGGATGGCGAAGGCGGTCTGGGCGACTGGGACATCAGCCGCGACGCGCCCTACTTCGGCATCGAAATCCCGGATGCGCCGGGCAAGTACTTCTACGTCTGGCTGGACGCGCCCATCGGCTACCTGGCCTCGCTGAAGAACTACTTCGTCAAGACCGGCCGCGACTTCGACGCCTTCATGGCCGACGACAAGACCGAGCAGTACCACTTCATCGGCAAGGACATCACCTACTTCCACACCCTGTTCTGGCCTGCCATGCTCAAGTTCGCCGGCCGCAAGACGCCCACCAACGTCTTCGCGCACGGCTTCATCACGGTCAGCGGCGAGAAGATGTCCAAGTCGCGCGGCACCGGCATCTCGCCGCTGCGCTACCTGGATATCGGCATGAACCCGGAATGGCTGCGCTACTACATCGCCGCCAAGTTGAACGCCAAGGTCGAAGATGTGGACTTCAACCCGGACGACTTCGTCGCCCGCGTCAATGCCGACCTGATCGGCAAGTACGTCAACATCGCCAGCCGCGCTGCCGGCTTCATCGCCAAGCGCTTCGAAGGCCGCGTGTCCACTCAGTGGGCCAGCGCTGACGATGCCTTCCTGGTCAAGCTGCGCGGCGTGGCCGACGAGATCCGCAGCCTCTACGAGCAGCGTGAATACGGCAAGGCCTTGCGCCTGGTGATGGAGCAGGCCGACGCCATCAACGCCTACGTGGACGCCAACAAGCCGTGGGAACTGGCCAAGGACAGCGCGCGCGACGCACAGCTGCACGAAGTCTGCAGCCGCCTCTTGGAAGCCTTCCGCATCCTGACCATCTACTTGAAGCCGGTGCTGCCGCAACTGGCCGCCCAGGTGGAAACCTTCCTCCAGGTCCAGCCCTTCCAGTGGAGCGATGTCACCGCGCCGCTGGCCGATGGCCATGTCATCAATGCCTATTCGCACCTGATGCAGCGCGTCGATCCGAAGATGCTCGATGCCCTCTTCGAAGCACCGGAAGCGCCTGCCGCTGCTGCCGCCGAAGCCACAGCCGCAGAGAGCGACATCGAGGAACTGGCACCGGAAATCTCCATCGATGACTTCGCCAAGGTCGATCTGCGCATCGCCAAGATCGTCAATTGCGAAGCCGTGGAAGGTTCCACCAAGCTGCTGCGCCTGACCCTGGATGCCGGCGAAGGTCGCACCCGCAACGTCTTCTCCGGCATCGCCTCGGCCTACAAGCCAGAAGAACTGGTCGGCAAGCTGACCGTGATGGTGGCCAACCTGGCGCCGCGCAAGATGAAGTTCGGCGTCTCCGAAGGCATGGTGCTGGCGGCCTCGGCCAAGGATGAGAAGGCCAATCCGGGCATCTACGTGTTGAACCCGTGGCCGGGTGCCGAGCCGGGGATGCGGGTACGTTAAGCCCCCAGCGCCGCATAGCCTGAGCAGGAGGAAAGAAGGTCATGAATCTGGTAATACGTGAAGCCACCTCGGAGGACGCCAGTCTGATTGCCGAACTGACACGCCATAGCTGGGCCAACAAGGTGGCGCCCAGTTCTTCCGGCCACCGCGAGGCGCCGGACCATGTGCAGGAAGACTTGCAGCATGGCGGTGCCTTCATCCTGCTGAGTGGCGAAACGCCGGCCGGTTCGGTGCGCTGGCTGCCGCTCGATACCGAAAGCGATGTCTGGGAAATCCGT
Organism: Herbaspirillum sp. B65; assembly: GCF_000333555.1. NCBI lineage: Bacteria > Pseudomonadati > Pseudomonadota > Betaproteobacteria > Burkholderiales > Oxalobacteraceae > Herbaspirillum > Herbaspirillum sp. B65. The sequence continues at coordinate 4,151 of NZ_BADI01001075.1, forward strand.
CGCATGGGCATCGCCCCAGCCTTCCGCGGCGAGCGCCTGTCGCAGCATCTGATGGAAGCCCTGATCCACCGCGCCCAGTCAGCCGACGTGCGCGAACTGCGACTGGCGGTGCGCACCGACCAGGCGCAACTGGTCGACCTATACGCGGCCTTCGGCTTCGAGATCGCGCCGGAACTGGAATACACCCGTGCCAATCCGCAGGAAGCCCCGCCCATCGTGATGCGGCGGGTGATGCGGCACTGATTCCGTCCCGCTGTTCTTCCTTCCTCTCCCCCTCAAAGCGACGCCTGGTGCGTCGCTTTTGTTTTATCCGAGCCATCCGCAGCGACAGGAGCGAGCGCCTATCGGGCTGCAAGAACATTTGTTCATCAAGCCGTAACAATGGCTCGCTACCATCGTGAAAACGTTGTCAGGTGGCCGTGCTGTCTGGCCTGCCGGGGGGCAGGTCCGGGCATGGACCGTTTCTTCACTTTCACGACATCAGAACAAATACCATGGCCCAAGGGGATAGACAGGAAACCGCCTATATGGCGGTACGCGTGGCGCGACTGTATTACTTCCAGAACATGACCACCGCCGCCATCGCGGACGAAATCGGCACCTCGCGCGCCACCGTCTCGCGCCTGCTGTCCTATGCGCTGGATCGAGGCCTGGTGGAAATCCGCGTACACGATCCGCAGCAGGTTTCGGGCAGCCTGGAAGCAGCCATTTCCCATCACTACCGCCTGCGCTCGATCCAGGTGGTGCCGGTAGCAGCCGCCGCCTCCGAGAAGGAAAACCTGCAGCGCGTCACCGGCCATGCCGCTGCCTACGTCAATTCGCTGGTCACCCCCGGCACCGTCATGGGCCTGGCCTGGGGTACCACGGTGGCGCACATCGCCGACCAGTTGCTGCCGCGCCATGTGCATGACGTCGACGTGGTGGCGCTCAATGGCTCAGGCAGCGGCGCCAGCTTCATCAACAGCTTCAGCGAATCCATCGTCTCGCGCTTTGCCCAGAACTATGGCGCGCGCGCGCATCACCTGCCGGGTACGGCCTTTCTCGACTACNNCCGAACCCGCAGCGCGCTGTGNCGCGAAAAGAGCATCAAGGCCATCCGCGACCTGCAGGACCGTGCCTCCATCCTGCTGTTTTCCATCGGGGCCGAGGCTACCGGAAGCTACATTCATACCGCTGGCTATCTAGGCGAAGAAGAACGCCGCATCCTGCGTGAAGACGGCCTGGTCGGCGATATCGCCACCGTATTCTTCCGTGCCGACGGCAGTTGGCGCGACGTCGCCATCAATGCCCGCAACAGCGGCCCCGACATGGACTGTTTCACCCGCGCCGCCCACTCGCTGTGTGTGGTCGCGGGCACCGGCAAGCTGCCGGGCCTGAAGGCGGCCCTGCGTGGCGGCTTCATCAATGAACTGATCATCGACGAACCGAGCGCACGCCTGCTGGTCGAGCAGATCCGCAGCGGCGCGGCGTCGGTCTGATCCGGCAAGAGGGGAACGACACATGGCAGCCATTTCCTTGCAGGGCGTCTGCAAGCAGTGGGGCGAGGCCCAGGGCGTCAAGGGCATCGATTTCGAGGTGAAGTCGGGTGACTTCACGGTCTTGCTGGGGCCATCGGGCTGCGGCAAATCGACCACCCTGCGCCTGATCGCAGGACTGGACAAACCCACCAGCGGCAGCATCCACATCGGCGGCCAGGACGTGACGCAACTGCCACCGGCGCAGCGCAAGATTTCCATGGTGTTCCAGTCCTACGCACTGTTTCCGCACCTCAACGTGCGCGACAACATCCTCTTCGGCGTGCGCGTGCGCAAGGAGCCGCGTGCCGGTTACGAAGCGCGATTGAAGCGCGTGGCCGACATCCTGGGCCTGACGCATCTGCTGGAACGCCGCCCCGCACAGCTTTCCGGCGGCCAGCAGCAGCGTGTGGCACTGGGCCGCGCCATCATCGCCGATGCCCCGGTGTGTCTGATGGATGAGCCGCTATCGAACCTGGATGCGCAATTGCGCCAGGAGATGCGGCGCGAGATCCGCGCCCTGCAGCAGCAGTTGAAGATGACCATGATCTACGTCACCCACGACCAGACCGAGGCCATGAGCATGGCCGACCAGGTGATCCTGCTGCGCGAGGGCCGCATCGAACAGGATGCGCCACCGGCCGATCTCTACGCCCAGCCCGCGACCACCTTCGCCGCCCGCTTCATCGGCACGCCGCCGATGAACCTGTTGCCGCTGGAAGCCCATGCAGAAGGGCTCTCCATCCCCGGCAGCGAGGTCATCCTCAAGGACCTCGGCCAGACGCCGTTGCACCTGGGCCTGCGGCCCGAGCACATCCACCTGGCGGACGCCGGCGTGCCCGCCGTGGTGGACAACGTCGAATATTTCGGCGCCGACACCATCGTGGCCGCACGCATCGGCGCGGCGCCCCTGCTGGTGCGCGCGCCGGGGCGACACAAGCTCCGTGCTGACCAAGCCATCCACCTGGCCTGGCACGCTGAGGACCAGTATTTCTTCGAGCGCCACAGCGGCCTGCGCCGCCCCTGACCCGCACCACGATTTCCGCAGCAAGCCAACCTTCCACCTCATGGAGATGCATCATGCGTAGAACCTTCCTGAAGTCCCTGGCCGCAGTGGCCATCACGGCCGTTTTCAGCGCGCCGGTGCTGGCCGCCAATCCGGTCGAGATCAGCTTCTATTACCCGGTCGCCGTGGGCGGCGCAGTGACCAAGACCATCGACAGCATGGTGGCCGACTTCGAAAAGGCCAATCCCGACATCAAGGTCAAGGCCATCTATGCCGGCACCTACCAGGAAAGCATCGTCAAGGCGCTGACCGCCTTCAAGGGCGGCACCCCGCCGACGCTGGCCGTGCTGCTGTCAACCGATCTCTTCACCCTGATCGATGAGAACGCCATCGTGCCCATCGACAGCCTGGCCAGCAGCGCCGACGACAAGAAGTGGATCGACGGCTTCTACAAGGGCTTCATGGAAAACAGCCAGACCGACGGCAAGACCTGGGGCATTCCCTTCCAGCGTTCGACCATCGTGATGTACTACAACAAGAACCTCTTCAAGGAAGCCGGCCTGAACCCCGACAAGGCCCCCGCCAACTGGAACGAGATGGTGGAAGCCGCCAAGAAGCTGACCAAGCGCGACGCTGCCGGCAACGTCACTCAATGGGGCGTGAAGATTCCTTCCACCGGCTTCGGCTACTGGATGTTCCAGGCCATGACCGCCTCCAATGACACGATCCTGATGAACAGCGCCGGCACCAAGACCTATTTCGACCAGCCCGGCGCGGTGCAGGCCCTGCAACACTGGGTCGATCTGACCACCCGCGACAAGGTGATGCCCGCCGGCTCCATCGAATGGGGCACCACCCCCAAGGACTTCCTGGAGCAGAAAGCCGCCATGGTCTGGACCACCACCGGCAACCTGACCAACATCCGCACCAACGCCAGCTTCCCCTTCGGCGTGGCGATGCTGCCGGGCATCAAGCATCCGGGCAGCCCCACTGGTGGCGGCAACTTCTACGTCTTCAACAAGACTTCGCCGGCCGAGCAGCAGGCCGCCATGAAGTTCATCCGCTTCGCCACCGAACCGGCGCGTGCTGCGCAGTGGTCAATTGCCACCGGCTACGTGGCGCCGCGCCAAGATGCCTGGGATACCCCGGAGATGAAGAAATACCTGCAGGACGTTCCGGCCGCCGACGTCGCGCGCGAGCAGATGAAGTATGGCGTGGCTGAACTGTCCACCCACGACAACCAGCGCGTGACCAAGGCTCTGAACGACAATCTGCAGGCCGCCCTGTCCGGCACCAAGACGCCGCAAGCCGCCCTGAAGGATGCCCAGCGCGAAGCCGAGCGCATCCTGCGCAGCTACGGCCATTAAGGCGCCTCCGTTGCACATGGCCTGCCGATGAAACGCCTGCCCTCCTCCGTGATCCCCTGGCTGCTGCTGTCGCCGGCGATGGTGTTGCTCTTCGCCTTCACGCACTACCCGGCGCTGGCCACGCTCTGGCACAGCTTCTTTTCCACGCCCAAGGGAGCCCGGCCATCGGTCTTCGTCGGCCTGGAAAACTATCGCCTCATGGTGGACGATCCGGTGTTCTGGCAGGCCCTGTGCAACAACCTCTGGTTTGCCCTGGGCACCATCCCGCTGGCCATTGCCCTGGCCATCCTGATGGCGCTATGGGTCAATGAGAAACTGGCCGGGCGGGGGCTGCTGCGCCTGGCCTATTTCACCCCGACCGTGCTGCCGATGATCGCAGTGGCCAATATCTGGCTGTTCTTCTATACCCCGCAATACGGCTTGCTGGAGCAGATCACCGGCGCGCTCAGCCTGCCCTCGCACAACTGGCTGGGCAATCCCGACACGGTGCTGGGGGCGCTGATGGTGGTGGCGGTGTGGAAGGAAGCCGGATTCTTCATGATCTTCTACCTGGCCGCGCTGCAGCAGATCTCGCCGGTGCTGGCCGAAGCGGCCGCGCTGGAGGGAGCCTCGCGCTGGCAATACTTCTGGCGCGTGCAGTTCCCGCTGCTGATGCCCACCACCCTCTTCGTGTTGATCAACGCACTCATCAACGCCTTCCGGCTGGTGGATCACATCGTGGTGATGACCAAGGGTGGCCGGACAATGCCAGCACCCTGCTGCT
>NZ_BADI01001074.1:0-24148 GCF_000333555.1 Herbaspirillum sp. B65
CAGTGCCGAACTCGGTTCGTAGATGCGGCGATGACGTTGCAGGCAATCCAGTTCGTCGAACTGCAGGTAACCCAGGCTGACGGCAGCGATGAAGGCGGCGCCGATGGCGTTGGCCTGGATCGGATTGTCCATCTGCCGTACTGCGCAGCCGCTCACATCGGCGATGATCTGGCACCACAGGTCGGACTGCGCACCGCCTCCTACTGCGGCCACCGTATCGGGGCGCAGGCCCAGCAGGCGATTGAAGGGTTCCATCATCCAGCGCGTGTTGAAGGCCACGCCTTCCATGAAGGCACGAATGATGTGTTCCCGCGTATGCGACAGCGACAGATTGACCAGGCCGGCACGCAGACTGGCATCGTCCACCGGGACCCGCTCGCCGAACAACCACGGCATGTAGATCAGGCCACCTGCCCCGGCCGGTACGCGAGCAGCGATCTTGTTGAGCACTTCGTAGACGTCCGGGCGCTCTTCCTGGGACAGCAATTCGTCCGGGTGGAACAAGACCTTGTCCCGCAGGAAGGAGAGATTCGCCCCGGCGGTGGATTGCACGGCGATGGCCAGGTAACGTCCTGCCACCGAGCAGGGCACGGCCGCGATCTTGGAGCGGATGTCGGTCTTCATGCGCGGGATATGCGCGCCCAGCCAGGAGGAGGTGCCCAGGTAGAGGTGCGGTCGGTGATCGCGCACTTCGGCACCCACGGCCACCACCGAGGTATCCACGCCGCCGGCCACGATGGAGATGTCCTGGCTTAACCCCAGACGTTGTGCCACTTCCGGCAGCAAGGTGCCGATCACCTCGGTGGGATGCACCAGTTCCCGGCACTTCTCCGCATCCACGCCGAGCAGGTCGATGAGCTTGCTGTCATAACGGATGCAGCTCGGGTCGCGATTGTCGGTGACCCATGCGGTGAGCATGGAGTCGGGGGTGGCGCAGAAGCGTCCGGTCAGGCGCAGGTTCATGTAGTCCAGCATTCCCAGGAACTTGTAGGTGCTGGCATAGCGCTGTGGTTCGTGGTCGCGCAGGTAGGCCAGGTGACCGGCGCAATCCTTGCCGGACAGCGCTGGCGCACCGCCGGTCAGGCGCAGCCAGCGTTGCAGCTTCCAGGGATCATAGCCCTGGACGTTGAACCAGCGGCCACGGGCGCGGCGCGCGATGGCTTGCGCGCCGCGCATGTCCAGCCACAGCATGGCGCGGCCCAGTGCGGCGCCACTGCGATCGACGCAGACGATGTCCTCGGCCTGCGTCGAGCAGCAGATCGCCACGATGCGATGGCGCAGGTGGCCGTTGTCCCGACACAGGGTGCTGGCCGTGTGGAGGAACGCCTGCCACCAATCTGCCGGTTCCTGTTCTGCGGCCACGCCCTCCAGATGCAGTGGCACCGGGTGGAAAGACCAGGCCAGCACCTCTCCATAGACCGAGACCAGGGCGCATTTGCAGCCGGATGTGCCCAGATCCACCGCCAACACCAGCGGGGCGTGTTTTTCGTCGGCGGGGCTGGCGAAGCTATAGGTCATCGGTCTAGAACTTTCTGCTCACGGCCACAATGACGGCTGATTTCTGGGTTTCGCGCACGTTCTCTCCATCCTGGACCAGGTACAGCTCGCGGTTGCGCACGCGGGTAAACACCCAGTTGGCACTCCAGTCGAAGCCCCAGCGCTTGTGGTTGATGCCGATGCCGTAGTCGCTGAAGTTGGCCTCGGAAAAGTTGGCTACGTTCTGATAGCCCGCATGTAATAGAAGGCTTCGTACTGCGGCTCGGACAGTTCATTGGGTGTCTTCATGTCAGCGCCGAACTTCTTCTTCAGGGCTTCCATGAATTTCTTGTTTTCCGGCGTGTTGATGCCGGTCAGGTAGGAGGCCGACATGTAGAGTCCATCGGCTGCATCACCCATGGTCTGGGCCGTGCCCTCATCGACAGCCAGGTTGCCGTATGGCAGCGTCAGGCCTGCGCCCTTGAGCTGCTTGGCCAGCGACACATTGGGCGCGCCTCCGGCGGTGGCGCTGATCAAGGCATCGGGCTTGGATGAACGGATCTTGGAGACGACCGTGGTCCAGTCGCTGCCGTCGATGGGCAGATACTCTTCGCCGATCACCTTGCCACCCTGTTGTTCGATGTACTTCTTGGTGAATTCCAACATGCCGCGACCAAAGGCGTAGTCGCTGCCGACCAGGAAGAAGGTCTTGGCATGTTTGCTCTTGGTGAAGTAGTCCACCACCGGTGCCACTTGCTGCTCTGGCACCCAGCCGTTCACATACATCCACTTGTTGCAGGAGCGCCCTTCATAGAAGGAAGTGTATATGTAAGGCAGCTTGCCGCGGCTGATCACCGGCAGCGCAGCATTGCGGGCGGCGCTGGTTTCCATGGCAATGACAGCATTCACCTTCTTCTGGAAAACCAGCGTGTCGAAGGCTTTCTGCGCGCCCACCGCGCCGGAGGCATCATCGACGATATCGAGTTCCAGCTTGCGTCCTAGAATACCGCCGGCGGCATTGATTTCATCGACTGCCAGTTGCGAGGATTGCACCACCGCCGGTGCCACCACGCTGTTGGCACCGGACAGCCCGACGGCCACGCCGACGCGGATAGGATCGGCCGCCTGGGCCTGCACCGTCATGGCGGCGAAGAGAACGAAAGCGCCGTGGCGCAGGGCAAAGGTGAATCTGTTCATCGTAAATCTCCTTGATGGGATAGATCGGAGTGAAAGAAAGAAAAACGGAACGGCGCAAGCAATCGATTCAGTGCCGCGGCAACGGCCAGCCAGTTCCCAACATTGGGTCGTAGAGGTCGTCACGACGGTCCCGCAGCACATGGTTGAAAGCGGTGAGATGACGCGCCTGGCGCGTCTGCTTGAGATTGATGCTGGCATAAAGCACCTGCTCGTTATCTTCAGACGCAGGTCCGGCCAGCGGCCAGCCTTGTGCGCCAATGATCAGACTCTGGCCGATAAAGGGTTGGCCACGCTCGGTACCGATGCGATTGGCACAGACGATGTTGAGCGCATTGCTGTGCGCATTGGCCATCGCCAGCGAGGTCGCCATGGCTTCACGGTCGGCAGGTTGGCCGGGCATAGGCACCCAGTTGGTCGGGATTGCCACCACGTCCGCTCCCTGCATCGCCAGCAGCCGATACACCTCTGGAAACCAGCCGTCATAGCAGATCGCCACACCCAGTCGCCCCCATTGCGTGTGGAACAGCGGCAAGCCCTTGTCGCCTGCTTCGAAGAAAAGGTGTTCATCACCCCACAGATGCAGCTTGCGATAGACGCCCAGCCAGCCGTCGGGGCCGATCACGACGGCCGAGTTGTAGAGTCGCTCGCCGTCCCGCTCGGCGATACCGGCCACGATGTATATCCGGTTGCGTCGTGCTGCCTCGATCCACGCGAGGGTGGTGGGGCCATCGGGCGATGTTTCGGCCAGCGCGAAGGCTTCCGCGCGGCTGGCGAACACATAGCCGGTGTTGACCAGTTCGGGTAACACGACCAACGCCGCGCCCTCAGCGGCTGCACGGTCGATGAAAGCGATTGAGCGGGCGACGTTGTCCTCCTTGTGGCCGATGCGGGGCTCCATCTGGACGCTGGCCACCTTGATATTCGGAAACGAAGATGTGGCGAGAGAGCTTTCCAAAGACGACATACGAATCTCCAAAACAAAAAGCCCCTGACTGCGCTGTGTGCGCATGTCAGGGGCTCTTATAGCCGGGTAAGAAGTCAGCAACGCTGCTGAGGAAACTGTCTGGTGGCGTTCCTAGACAGCGAGGAGCATATTGCACCACCTCAGTGAAGGCGTCAAGGGTCGCAGGTGATCTCTGCAAACCGCGGAGAATCACTACCGATGCTTTGGAGGAGATGCACCTGCAAACCTCGTCCAACTTTTCACCGGCCGTTGATTCTCGCTTTCTGGTAATGCATTTGAGTGCGCAGCCTGGAGCGAGATTGGCGTACATCACCTATATGATGTTGTTCGACCAATGAGGGCATGGCAGTATGCAACACCCAGATATTAAGAAATGGCCATAGGTCGCCACAGGTAAGTAATGGGTCAATGGGAATGAACGAGTGTCTGTGGAAGCCCGGTGTCGAAAAGGCTAGCGTCAAATAATGGCAGTACCGCCCTGGGCCAGCCACACTGGCACCATCCTCTGCAAACCAACACATCGATAACTCAAGATTGCCAAGACATGCCATCTCTGCCCGCAACAATAGTCGTGCGACCAGCCTTGCCCATCGATGCGGCACGTATTACCGAGCTCTATCGTCAACTGCTCAACGATACTTCGGTGGCCGTCTCGCCGGAGCGCATTGCTGCCTTGTCCCTCGATACCCATGCCCTGCTGCTGGTCTGCCAATGGGAGCAGGTCGTCAGCGGTACGGCCATGGTGTCACTCTGCCCAGACGTGATGTACCAATCACAGCCATTTGCAGTGATCGAAAATATCGTGGTGGACAAGCAAAGCCAGGCGAAGGGCATAGGTACCGCCCTCATGCGCCATATCGAAGCCTATTGCCTGTCCAAGGATTGCTCAAAAATGATGCTGCTCAGTTCCGCACACAGAACCTCGGCCCATGAGTTTTTTGAACGGATGAATTTCGATGCTTCCGCCAAGAAGGGCTTCGTCAAATACCGGCGCCAATTCGGTCGGTATTAAGATAGCGTCCGGTCGATATCGGCCCATATCGCCAGCATTTCTTAAGGATTTCAATAATGACGTTTTCTGCACCAAGCCCTATCCGCGCCGTAGTGTTCGACTTCGGTGGTGTGCTCTTCGACTGGAACCCGCAGCATCTGTATAGCCAACTGATCGCCGATGAACAGCAGCGCGACCACTTCCTCACGCATATCTGCTCTCCTGAATGGAACGTGCAGCAAGACGCAGGTCGCTCACTGGTCGAAGGCACCGCAGCCCTGGTGCAACAGCACCCACAACACGAAACGCTGATCCGCGCCTTCTATGATCGCTGGCTGGAAATGCTGCGTGGTCCGCTGCCGGATGGCGTGGCGCTGCTGCGCCAATTGCACGCGCAGCATGTGCCCTTGTTCGGGCTCACCAACTGGTCAACCGAGACCTATCCCCATGCACGCGACCATCACGACTTCATGCAATTGTTCGGTGACATCGTGGTGTCCGGCGAGGAGGGCTGCATCAAGCCCGAGCCGCGTATCTTCCAGATCGCGCTGGAGCGCTATTCACGGCATCTGCCCAATTTGAAACCCGAGGAACTGGTCTTCATTGATGACCTGCAAAAGAACATCGACGGCTGCCGTGCTCTGGGCTGGCATGGTATCCATCACGTCGATGTCGCAGAAACCCGCGCGCAATTGCGCGGGCTGGGTCTCCCTGTATGAACCAGGTTCAGTCGCAACGGCCCGTCTGCAGGTCGCACTGGACCGGTGGGTTCTCCGACGCCACCCCTGGCGCGGCCGCGGTCTCATCACGCAGGTAGCTGGCCCACTGCTCGGGCTGCCCCAGCCAGCGGCCGGTATCGATCACCTCCAGCGTATCGCCCCGCTGCAGCACGAAGGTCGGGAAGCCGCGTCCGCCTACGTAGTTCAGCAATTCACGGCTGGCCTCGATGTGCTGGGCCAGCTCTTCTTGTTCCACGCGTTGCAGTTCGGCGGCGAAGGTGGCGCCGTCGATCTCCAGCGCCTGTGCCAGTTCGGTCAGCGTGGCCGGCTCCGAGATGCGGCGCCCTTGCTGGTAGTGCGCGCGCTGGATGGCGGCCAGCATGTCCAGTCCCGCAGCTTCGTCCTTGAGCGCCGTTACCGCCAGCACGGCGGCAATCGGTGGGGCCGAATCGAAGACGGCATCGGTATCCTTGAGCAAGCCATTGAAATAATTCTCGCCAAAGGTTTGCCCGGTCATCTGCGCGATGCGATGGTCGTGCGGCATCACGTAGTCGCGCAACTGCGCATCGACGCGACGGCGGTTGCGACCGGCCATCATGCCGCCGCCATGTGCCTGCACCGGCAGGATCGCGCGGGCGGCGGCCACCAGCGGCGCGGCGCCATAGCACCAGCCGCACAGCGGGTCGTGGATGTAGTGCAGCACGGTGTCGTGCGCGGCGGTGGGAGTGCTCATGATGCGATGTCCTCGTCAATGATGCTGTACCGGGCCTGACGCTTTCTGCACCATCAAGCCCGGTGGGGTCAGTAGCCTACCGTGAAACGTGCACGCACGTGTTTCGGTTGTTCCAGTTCGTCCAGCAGGGCTACGGCGAAGTCCTCGTAGGAAATCCAGCTCTTGCCATCGGCAGCCACCAGCAGTTCGTCCTTGCCCAGGCGGAACTGGCCGGTGCGCTCGCCAGCGATGAACAGGGCCGAGGGCGACAGGTAGGTCCACTCCAGGTCCGTTTCGGTGCGCAGGGCGTTGAGGAAGTCGCGGCCACCGGAGGCTTCCGGCATATATTCGGCGGGGAATTCGGGGGTGTCGATCAGGGCCTTGCCGGGGGCGATTTCCAGGCTGCCGGCACCCCCCACGACCGCCAGGCGCTGGACGCCGGCCGCCTTGACCGCCGGCAGCAGGTCGGCCGCACCATAGGCAGTGAAGCGGCCGCTGGAGATGACCACGTCAGCGCCCTTGATGGCGGTCGCCAGGGCGGCGGCATCCTTGACGTCGGCCGAGACGGCAGTCACGCCGGTGCGTTGGGCGATCTTGCTGGCATCGCGGGCGATGGCGATGAGGTTGTGGCCGCGGCGCAGGGCTTCGTCCACGATGCGGTTGCCGACATTGCCGGAGGCGCCGATGAGTGCGATTTTCATGGGATTTCCTTTTCTGGGGTTCATGGGAAAGACAGGAGCAAACCTGACAGCAGTGGCCATCATAGGATCGCTTTTGTTTTCGAAAAACCGCATAATCGATCACAGTTTGTTTCTGAAATCGTTCGAATCATGAGAGGGCGGTATGGATCGCTTGATGGCCATGCAGGTATTCGTGGCGGTGGTGGATGGCGGCAGCCTGTCGGCAGCGGCCGAGCAGCTGGACCTGTCGCGCCCGGTGGTCTCGCGCTACGTGGCCGAGCTGGAAGACTGGGTCGGTGCGCGCCTGCTGCATCGGACCACGCGGCGGCTTTCGCTCACGCCCGCCGGCAACGAGCTCCTGCCGCGCTGCCGGCAGATGCTGGAATATTCCGATGACATGCGTCACGCCTTGGAGGCGCCCGATGAGACCCCGCGCGGGCTCTTGCGCATCACCACCAGTACCTCCTTCGCCCAGACCCAGTTGATCCAGGCCGTGGTGGACTATGGGCAGCGTTATCCGGGCGTGGCGGTGGACCTGCTGGCGCTGGACCGCACCGTGAACCTGGTGGAAGAACGCATCGACCTGGCCATCCGCATGACCAATCGGTTGGAGCCCAACCTGATCGCGCGCCAGCTAGGTGTATGTCGTTCAGTGATCTGCGCTACCCCTGCCTACCTTGCGCGGCATGGCCTGCCGCGCAAGGTGGAAGACCTGGCCCTGCACAATTGCCTGACCCACTCCTATGTCGGGCGCAGCCTGTGGCAATTCGATCCCAAGCGCAAGACCGCCAAAGCCAGCCAAAAGGCCAAGACGCAGACGGTGGCCGTGGGTGGCAGCATCAGTGCCAATGAGGTGACGGTGTTGTTGCAGGCGGTGCTGGCCGGGGTCGGCATCGGTCATATGCCGGCCTATATGGTGGCGCCGCTGGTGGCCAGCGGCCAACTGGTGCAGTTGCTGCCGGAGTATGAACCCTTGCAACTGGGCATGTACGGCGTCTATGCCTCGCGCAAGCACATGCCGGCGACCCTGCGCACCATGCTCGATTTCCTGGCGCAGCGCTTTGCCGGGCAGCCGTTCTGACTTCTGACCGGCGCCCTCAGGGGGTGATGCTCAGGAGCTTGTGGACCAGTTCGGAAGAGGTGGCTGCGGCAAACTTGCGCATCAGCCGGGCGCGATGCATTTCCACCGTGCGCGGGCTCAGTTCCACCTGGCGCGCGATGAGCTTGCTGGTCTTGCCTTCCACCAGCAGCGCCGCGATCTCGCGCTCGCGCGGGGTCAGGCCGGGGGCGATGGGACGCTTGGCGCTGACATCCTCGAAGGTCCAGATGCCGGCCGCGTGCGGGTTTTGGCGGTTCAGGGCGTGGCCGGTCACGTGGCACCAGAACATTTCATCGTTGGAACGCTTCATGATGCGCTCGTCCGAATAGAATCCCTTTTCGTTCAGGAGAGGTACCAGCCGCAGGCCGGTGCGTTCGAATTCGTCGGCGGTGGGGTAGATTTCCTGGAAGGAAGTCTGCCGCAGTTGTTCCACTTCATAGCCGAACATGGCCGCCATGGCCAGGTTGGCCTGCTGGATCACGCGATTGTGCGAGACGCACATGCCGATGGGGGCGTGCATGAAAACCTGTTCGAAATCGATGGGAAGTGGCTGGGTCATGGTTGCTGCAAATGTTCGGCTAGGTCCCTCGCATCTGGCGGGCCATCCTCGTGGACGGTACCATGCTGCATTGCGCCAGGTATTTTTACCGTATTGTATGGCCTATTTCAGCTGCCCTATGATAATTGGCGCTAATTTGGAGCAATCGAAGCCCGGCATCGCCATGGCGCGGCGCGCAAGAGAAGCTTCGGTACTCTACCCTGTTTGAGCTGGCAGGTCCGCCAGCCAGCTTGCAACCCTGCTCGCAAGACAAGAGCCGAAAGGAGACTCGTGAACAAAGTGTATCCAGACGCGGCCACCGCGTTGAAAGACATCGTCAAGGACGGTCAGACCATTGCGGTCGGCGGCTTTGGCCTGTGTGGCATCCCCGAGGCGTTGATCGCCGCCCTGCGTGATGCGGGCGTGCAGAACCTGACCGCCATTTCCAACAACGCCGGTGTCGATGGTTTCGGCCTGGGCCAGTTGCTGACCACCCGCCAGATCAAGAAGATGATCGCTTCCTACGTGGGCGAGAACAAGGAATTCGAGCGCCAGTACCTGGCCGGCGAGCTGGAACTGGAATTCACACCGCAAGGTACGCTGGCCGAGAAACTGCGCGCCGGTGGGGCAGGCATTCCCGCTTTCTTCACCAAGACCGGTGTCGGCACCCTGGTCGCCGAGGGTAAGGAAGTGCGCGAATTCGATGGCGAGCGCTACGTGATGGAACGCTCGCTGGTGGCCGACGTGTCGCTGGTGAAGGCGCACAAGGCCGACAAGGCCGGCAACCTGGTCTTCAACAAGACCGCGCGCAACTTCAACCCCAATGTGGCCATGGCCGGCAAGATCACCGTGGTGGAAGTGGAAGAATTGGTGGAAGTGGGCCAGCTCGACCCGGACCAGATCCACACCCCCGGCATCTTCGTGCATCGCATCGTGGTCAATGCCACGCCCGAGAAGCGCATCGAACAACGCACCGTGCGCGCATAAGGAGACACAGAAAATGGCATGGACCAGAGATGAAATGGCGGCACGCGCCGCCAAGGAACTGCAGGACGGCTTCTACGTGAACCTGGGCATCGGCTTGCCCACGCTGGTGGCCAACCACGTTCCGAGTGATATCGAAGTGTGGCTGCAATCCGAGAACGGCTTGCTGGGCATCGGCCCCTTCCCCACCGAAGACCAGGTCGACCCGGACCTGATCAACGCCGGCAAGCAGACCGTGACCACCATTCCCGGTTCGTCCTTCTTCAGCTCGGCGGATTCCTTCGGCATGATCCGCGGCGGCAAGATCAACATCGCCATCCTGGGTGCGATGCAGGTCTCGGCCAAGGGTGACCTGGCCAACTGGATGATCCCCGGCAAGATGGTCAAGGGCATGGGCGGCGCGATGGACCTGGTGGCGGGCGTGGGTCGCGTGGTGGTGTTGATGGAACATGTGGCCAAGGCCAAGGATGGCAGCACTTCCAAGAAGATCTTGAACGACTGCAACCTGCCGCTGACCGGCGTGGGCGTGGTCAACCGCATCATCACCGATCTGGGTGTGATCGACGTCACATCGGGCGGCCTGAAGCTGATCGAACTGGCTGCCGGCGTGACCAAGGAAGAAGTGATCGAGAAGACCGAAGCACCGCTGGATGTGAGCGAAGTCTGATCTGCAACGATCTCGATGACGCGGTGCTGATGGCTGCGTCGTGATGCAGCAAGGGCGTCGTGAAAACGGCGCCCTTGGTGTTTTTACCGGGTGAAAATCACTCGCCCTCAGTCCACGCCACTGACCCGCACCGCATTGCGCCCATCCCGCTTGGCGCGGTACAGGGCGGCATCGGCGGCATTGAGTACGTCTTCCACGCGACGATGGTGCTCGCGCTCCAGGGTCGCCACGCCCACGCTGATGGTGACCACCCGCAGCGGGCTGGTGGCGTGCACGATCAGGCGACTGTAGACCGCATCGCACAGGCGCTGGGCCATCAGGCAGGCGCCCTGGAGGTCGGTGAGCTCCAGCAGCACCACGAATTCCTCGCCGCCATAGCGGCCGGCGCAGTCGGTATTGCGCGGCAGGTTTTCCGAAATGGCCTGGGCTACTTCCTGCAGCACGGCGTCGCCCAGTTTGTGGCCATAGGTATCGTTATAGGACTTGAAGAAGTCCACATCGATGAACAGTACCGAAAAGGTCGAATGCAGATTGCGCCGGCAACGCTCCCAGGTGGCTTGCAGGGCTTCGTCCAGGGCGCGGCGGTTGAGCAGGCCGGTCAGGCCATCGGTCAAGGCCAGTTCTTCCAGGCGCTTTTCGATGGCCACGCGGCGGCGCAGTTCCTCGCGCACGTGCAAGAGCAGGTAGCTCGACAGCAGGCCGAAGATCAAGAGCGAGACGATGACCGCATACAATGTCTTGTACCAGCTCTTGAAGATCGCTTCCTCGGCATAGCCGACGAAGACGATCAGCGGTGAATTGGGGATGCGGCGGAAGGTGTAGAGCCGTTCCACGCCATCACTGTTGGCGCGTGCAAAGAAGCTGCCTTCCTCATGCTGCAGGGCGCTCCGGACACGCTGGAAATTGGCGCTGGTAGTAATGTCGCGACCGATCGCATGTTCCTGGTAGGGTACCCGCATGTAGACCACGCCATCATCGGAATACAGCGAGATCACACCATTGGCCCCCAGCGAGAGGCCTTCGAACAATTCGCGGAAGTAGCTCAGGTCCAGTGCCATCACCACGATGCCGGCAAAGCTGCCATCATCGTTGAACAGGCGCTTGGACAGCACCACCACCTGCATGTCATTGCCCAGGTTGGCATGGATGGGTTTGGAGACGTACAAGCCGATGTTGTCGGCATCGCGGTGGGCGGTGAAATAGGCCCGGTTACCGTAATTGGGCGCACTCTCGCCAGGGCGTCGGCGCGAGCTGGCCAGCACTTCGCCATCGGCGCCGATGACGGCCATCACGGTGATGTGGCTGACGCTGGCGGCACCGCCAAACAGGTAGGAGTAGCGCTGCGCTTCATCCAGCCGGCGCGAGCTCAGCGGATGCTGGTAGCGGTAGGCCAGGGTGTCCAGGGACAGGGACAGCACTTCCAGGTTGCGCGAAATGGCGCGCTGGGCGATCAGGTTGACGTTGCTGGCATTGTCCACCGCCGACAGGCGGGTCTGGCGATAGCTTTGATAAAGCGTACTGGCGCAGATGGCCATGACCATCAGGATGGCGATGCCCAATACCACCACCAGGTATTTCTTCAACTGCTTGATTTTCTTTCCCCCCGGAATACCCCAGGCGCAATTAACGCATAAAGCAAATGACGCTTCCATCTTGATCGGTGGCAATGTGATTGTCTTGCAACAAAAAGATGAACCGTGGCGCCGGCCTTCCTGTCAGATGATTCATCGCATGGCGCGCTTTGTGTTTAAATGCCAGCGCTTCCAAAAGAACAAGAGATACGCCCACCCCGGGAGGCTTCCTGAACACCAACAACACCATCCAGCGCGATCTGCTCATCCTGTGGGCCTTCATCGCCACCATCGCCCTGATCCTGGCGTTCCTGCTGCTGCAACTGAGCCGCCAGGGCGCTTCTTCGCAGATCAGCCAGGCCACCGGCCAGGCGGCCGTGAGCTGCGCCACCATGAGCGCGGGCTTGGCCCATGCGCTCTCGGGCAGCAGCGGGGCGGCGCGCAGCAAGCCGGATGCCGATGGGCTGCCCGGTACCTCGATGATGCAGGCGGTGATCGATCTGTCGCTGCGCGAGCAGGCCGGCGTGGAGGGCGGTTTCTGGCATCCGCAACGCGCTGTGGTGGCCTATGCCTTTCCCACTTACGACGGCAGCGGCATCAAGCGCGATCCGCCGGGCGCGGAAATGGAACGCATCGTCTCGACTGCGCAGCGTGCCCTTGATAGCGGGGCGAGCGTGACCGACGTGCGGCCCGGTCTGCGCGAGGCGGTGGTATTCGCCGCCTGCCCGGTACCGCTGTCGGGCCTACCGCTGGCGGCCTGGACCTTGAAGCGGGTGCCGGTGATGAGCGCGGCCGTGCTCAACCAGTTGCTGGCCGCCAGCGCCCTGCTGCTGGCGTTCGTCATCATCAGTGGCGTCTGGCTGGGGGCCACGCTCACCCGCTGGCGCGGCCAGTCCGAGCGCCTGGCCGCGCAACTGGCGCAGTCCGAACGCTTGGCCACGCTGGGCCGGGTGGCCGCCGGCATGGCCCATGAGATCCGCAATCCCATCGGCGCCATGCGCATGAAGGCCGAGAATGCCCTGGCCGCACCGCCCCAGGTACGCCAGACGCGTGTGACCGGCGCGCTGGAAATGGTGGTGAGCCAGACTGAAAGGCTCGATGCGCTGGTGGCCAGCCTGCTGGCGCTGGCCCAGCCGTTCCATGTACAGCGCCAGGTGCTGGATCTGGCGGCCTGGATCGATGAGCGGCGCCAGGCCCATGCCGAGCTGGCCGAGAAACATCAGGTGCAATTGCAGGCGGCCATCGATCTGCCCAGCTTCACGGGCGGCCTGGCTACCAGTGCGCTGGACCCGGTACAGATGGCGCGCGCCCTCGACAATCTCCTGCTCAACGCCCTGGCCCATTGCAGCGTCGGCGGCCGCATCGAGATCGGTGCCCGCCGCCAGTCCAATGGGCGCCTGCTGCTGTGGGTGGCCGATGATGGTCCGGGCGTGCCCGCCGAATTGCGTGATAGCCTGTTCGATCCCTTCGTCAGCCAGCGCAGCGGCGGTACCGGCTTGGGCCTGGTGCTGGTGCGCGAGATCGTGCACGCGCATGGCGGCGAGATCACCCTGGCCAGCGCTGCGCGCGGTGCCCGTTTTGAGATGGAGTTGCCATGGCGCGCATCCTGATCGTCGATGATGACCTGGCCTTTCGCGGCAGCCTGGCCGAGACCGTGGGCGACCTCGGTCATGAGGTGCTGGAAGCCGGCAGTACCGCCGCCGGCCTGAAGCTGCTGGCCGCCCATGGGGTCGATGCGGCCATCGTCGATCTGCGCATGGCCGACGAAGACGGCCTGGTCTTCCTGCAACGCGCCCCGGCCATTGCCCCCATCCCTTGCATCATGCTGACCGCCTATGCCAGCGGCGACAACACCATCGAAGCCATCCGCCTGGGTGCCTTCGATCACCTGACCAAGCCGGTACCGCGTGCGGCCCTGGTAGAAACCCTGGAGCGCGCCCTGCGCCAGAGCGCGGCGCTGTCCGCGCCCCCGGCGTCGCAGGAGGCGCCGCCCGGCAGCGAGCGCAATGAACTGGTCGGCGACAGCGAAGCCATGCGCCAGGTGTTCAAGCAGATCGGTCGTGCTGCCACCAGCGAGGCCACCGTATTGATCCTGGGCGAGACCGGCACCGGCAAGGAGCTGGTGGCGCGCGCCCTGCATCGCAACGGTAGCCGGTCCAAGCGTGCCTTCGTGGCAGTCAATTGTGCGGCGATTCCGGCCGAGCTGATCGAAAGCGAGTTGTTCGGTCACGTCAAGGGCGCCTTCAGCGGCGCCAGCGCCAACCGTATCGGGCGCTTCCAGGAAGCCGATGGCGGCACCCTGTTCCTGGATGAAATCGGCGACATGGCCGCGCCGACCCAGGCCAAGATCCTGCGCGTGCTGCAGGAGCGTGAACTCACGCCCGTGGGCGGCAATCAATCCGTGAAGGTGGACGTGCGCGTGATTGCCGCCACCCACCGCGACCTGCCGCAGGAAATCCGCGAGGGACGCTTCCGTGAAGACCTCTGGTATCGGCTGCAGGTGTTGCCGATCAAGGTACCGCCGCTGCGCGAGCGCCCCGGCGACATCCTGGCCATTGCCGAACACTTCCTGCGTCAGCATGGCGGCGATAGCCCCAAGCGCATCAGTCCAGCCGCCGCACGGCGCTTGTTGCAGCATAGCTGGCCAGGCAATGTGCGCGAATTGCGCAATACCATGGAGCGGGCGGCAGTGATGAGTCATGGCGCCTGCATCGAGGTGGAGCATATCGAGTTGCCCGAGTTGGCTCCCACCAGTGCAGAGGGCGCAGTGGCCATCGATTGGGAGGGCTCGCTGGCGCAGGCGGTGGCCCAGGTCGAGCGGGTCATGCTGCAGCGGGCCCTGGCGGCGGCCAACGGCAACCGTGCCGAAGCCGCGCGCCGGCTGGGGATTTCGCGCCAGCAGCTCTATCGCAAGCTGGAAGAGCAGGGTATGTCCTAACTCCCCTGGCCGATGCTGCGATCCAGCACCAGGCCCAGCATCGCGCAGCATCCCGCGAACAGGCCAATCCCACCTACCACGCCCAGCCCCAGGATGCCGGCGCCCACCGCACTGCCTAGCGAGAATCCCAGGTACATGGTCGAGGTATTGAGCGAGAGCGCTACCGAAGCCTGGGCTGGGGTACCGGCAGCGATGAGCCGCGCCATCTGCGCCGGGAAGAAGGCCCACACCGCAAAGCCCCACACGGCCACTGCCGCCAGCACCGGTACCAGCGCCTGGGCTGGCCCCAGCAAGGTGGCCGCAGCCAGCGCCCAGAACGCCAGCATCAACAACAGCAGCGCCGCGCGTACCACCCGGCGCGAGCCGAAGCGGTCATTGAGGGTGCCGCCGAGGGTCACCCCTACCGCAGCGGCAGCGCCCCACAGGCTGACTGTCATGCCGATGCCGGCCTCGCCGAAGGCCAGGGTGCGCGACAGGTAAGGGGCGATGTAAGGATAGGCCGCATAGGCGCCGACCGACCAGAACAGGGTCACGGCCAGCAAGCGTCGGATTTGCGACTGACCGATCACGCCCAGCCGCTCGCGCAGGCCGGCCACGTGCAACTGCCCACCCGCGCGGCGATCCACGCCCAGCCAGATGCCGGCCACGGCCGCTGCTCCCATCGCCGCCACGGCCAGGAAGGTGGCGCGCCAGCCGAAGGCATGACCCACCACCGAACCCAGCGGCAGGCCCAGCGCGATGGCGATGGTCATGCCGCCGCTGACGATGGCCAGCGCCCGTCCGCGCTGCTCGGGTTTGACGATGGCGCCGGCCAGGGCATTGGCGTTGGGGGTGTAGAGACCGGCGGCCACCGCCATCAGCAGGCGTGAGCTCAGCAGGCTGGCAAAGCCGGTCGAGTGTGCCGCCAGCAGATTGGCCAGGGTGAAGATGCCCATGGCGCCGATGAGCAGGTTGCGTCGGTTGATGTGCGCCGAGAGCACCGTGGTGATGGGCGAACTGAGCGCCAGCACCAGGGTAAAGACGATCACCAGGCTGGCCACGGCCGAGACGCTCATGCCGAAATCGGCCCCCATCCTGGGTAGCAAGGGCGCAATCATGAACCCCTCGGTACCGATGGCAAAGCTGCCCAGGGCCAGGAAACCGGCGGTCAGCAGCGAGCCCTGGTGCGGCTGTGCCTGTGGCGTGGAGGAGGTGGGAGTGGTAGGAGAGGTATTCATGGTGGGGTTGACCATCAGCGAGGCGACCGGCCCGTGGGCAAGAGAGCCAGAAAAGGATTTCTGCCAGGGCCGGTCGCGTGGGAGGAGCGATCTCGATCAGACCGGGATGGGATTGGCGACCAGCGCCTCGTTGAAGCCATTGACCAGCGCGTGTTCCTTGGCGCCGGGGTTGTCGCGCAGCGGCTTGATGGCCTCCACGATGATTTCCTCATCGTCGCTGGCCAGCTTGCTCATGGTTTCGGCGATGAAGGCATCCAGCGGCATGGCGCGCGGGTCGCCGCTCTTCTTGACCAGGTCGGTATCGACCCAGGGCGGGGCGATTTCCTGCACCCGTACATGGGTATGGCGCAGCATGAAGCGTTGCGACATGGCATACGAATGCAGCGCCGCCTTGCTGGCCGAATAGACCGCCGTGACCGCCAGCGGCACATAGGCCAGCACCGAGGTGTTGTGGATGATGGTGGCGCTGGGCTGGGCCTTGAGCAGCTCGATCAGGGCCGAGGTGAGGCGGATCGGGCCCAGCAGGTTGGTGTCGAGGATGTTGCGGCTGACCTGGTCATCGATGGTGCTGCCGGCGTCGTCGAAGGGCATGATGCCGGCATTGTTGATGAGCACGTTGAGCTTGGGGTAGCGCGCCTTGAGGGTGGCGGCGGCGGCATCGATGCTGGCCAGGCTGGAGACGTCGAATTCGATGGCGTCCATGCCGGGATTGGCGGCAGTCACTTCATCGAGCAGCGCCTTGCGGCGGCCGCCGATGATGACCTGGTTGCCCAGTTTATGGAAGGCTTCGGCCAGGGCGCGGCCAATGCCGGAGGTGCCGCCGGTGATGAAGAGGGTGTTGTCGGTCAGTTTCATGGTGTTTTCCTTCACGATGTCAGTTGGCAGGGGCTCGCAAAAGACCACCCGCTGGGCGGCCCTTGCAGAAAAATTCACTTAGGGTGGAAAAGGTGACGAACCGGGGGGGATCAGTGCGTCACGCTGTAGCGCGCTGCCGGCACATTGGCCGAGAGCTGGGTGGACAGGCTCTGGCGGGCGCTGTCGAAGCGGATCCAGGCATCTTCGTCGTGCAACGAGGGGATGGTGACCAGCTCGCCGCGCTCGAATCCGACCAGGGCGGCATCGACCATCTGCTCGGCCGGCATCACGATGGCCGGGTCCAGGTGTTCCAGCGGCAATCCGCCGATGGCCCAGAAGTCAGTGGCGGTGGCGCCCGGCAGCACGGCCTGCACCTGCACACCTTGGTCGGCCAGTTCATGGTGCAGCGACTGCGAGAAGGCCAGCACGAAGGCTTTGCTGCCGCCATAGACGCCGTTGAGGATTTCCGGCGCCACGCCGACGATGGAAGAGATATTGATGATCGCGCCCCGGCCGCGTGCCACGAAACCCGGCACGGCGGCATAGGTCAGGCGGGTCGGTGCGGTGACGTTGAGGGCGATCATGTCGGTCATGTGCTCGACATCGCTTTGCAGCAGCGGGGTATGGGTGCCGATGCCGGCATTGTTGACCAGCAGCGTGATGCTGGCGTCGCTGCGCAGCTTGTCTTCCACCTGGGCCAGCGACTGCGCATTGCCGAGGTCGGCCGGCAGTACTTCGACGGTACGGCGGGTGTCATTGCTGATGCGCTCGGCCAAGACGTTGAGGCGTTCGCGGTTGCGCGCCACCAGGATCAGGTCATAGCCCTGGCGTGCCAGACGGTCGGCGTAGACGGCGCCGATGCCAGAGGAGGCACCGGTGATGAGGGCGGTGCCGCGTTGGGTGGTGGTGGTCTGGTTCATGATGTTCTCCTTCGGTTGTCGGTTGCGATGGAGAGCATCTTATGGCGAGGGCGGATGTCATGAATGACGTAGATGGTCATGTTTTAGGACATCCTGTCCAGAAACGGTCATGGACCGTTTCCAGGGGGGCTGTTAGTGCCCGGCGCTGCTGGAGAAGACATTGATCACCATCACCCCCGCCACGATCAGGGCGATTCCGGCCACCGCCGGCCAGTCCAGGCGCTGCTGGTGGATCAGCCAGGCGGCCAGGGTGACCAGCACGATGCCCACCCCTGACCAGATCGCATAGGCCACGCTGGTGGGCATGGTGCGCAGGGTCAGCGAGAGGCAGTAGAACGAGACGCCATAACCCAGCACCACGATCAGCGCGGGCAACAGGCGCGTGAAGCCCTGCGAGGACTTCAGGGCGGTGGTGGCGATCACTTCAGCGACGATGGCCACTGACAGGGTCAGGTAGGCGGACATGGGGAAATGCTCCTGTGGATAAATCAAGATGAAGGGGGCGCTGGAAGATGTCCACAGCCTTCACAGGCGCTTGCGTACGGCGTGGACAGTGTCCGCCAGCGGACGGGGAGGTGTCACGGGGACGGACACCTGCATTTTCTGAAAATTTGCAAGTTGTTGATTTTAAAGGATTTCGTGGCAGGCACGGGGTTTGCAAAAGAAGGAGTACCCCTCTCACCTCAAGGAGTTGCCATGAACCGTTCCACCTTCCTCCCCCGTTACCTGTCGGCGGCCTCGGCGCTGGTCCTGTTGGGCGCGCTGCTGTCGGCCCAGGCCCAGCCCTTGCCCCCCGCACCTGTGGCAGGTCCGGCGCCGGGCGTCGGCCCTGCCGTTGCTCCGCCTCCGCCGCCGGCCACCTATGAAGCCGCGCTGACGGCCCAGGCCCCGGTCACCGAAGGCCGCGTGAGCCGCTTCCTGATCAATCCCTATGGCGAGGTCGATGGCCTGGTGGTGGGCGAGCGCACCGTGATCAAGTTCCCGCCGCACCTGTCGCAGACGCTGCAAAACGCGGTCAAGCCGGGCCAGTCGGTGCGCGTGTTCGGCCAGGCCGAGGCGGCTGGCGTCATCAAGGCCGATGCCATCGTCAACCTGGCCAATGGCCAGACCGTGATCGACCGTCCGCCTGCCTTCGACGCCAACCCGCCGCTGCCGCCGCACCTGCGCGCGGCGCAGTTGCGCCAGATGTCGGTGCGCGGCAAGATCGCCATGGTCTTGACCGGCCCGCGTGGCGAAGCCAATGGCGTCATCCTCGATGACGGCAGCATCGTGCGCTTCGCTCCCGACAGCATCCGCACGCCGCTGGAACCTGGCGCGCCGTTTGCTGCCAATGGCTTGGGTACCCGCAACAGCTATGGCACCGCCATCGAAGCCATCGATGTGGGCGTCAGTGCGGATAGCCTGCAACCCTTGTACAGCCGGGTGCGTTGATCGATCCTGGCCGGTAGGTAGCTAGCAGTGGAGACGAACCGGCTTGCGGCCGGCTCGTCTCATTCCTTCCACTTTTTTATAAAGAATAAGAACCATGTCGCCTAAAGTCCTTCCCATCGTTTTCCTGGTCATCTCCAACGTCTTCATGACCTTTGCCTGGTACGGCCACCTCAAGTTCGAGAACCGGCCCTTGTACCTGGTCATCCTGGTGAGCTGGATGATCGCCCTGGCCGAATACTGCTTCGCCGTGCCGGCCAACCGTATCGGTCACACCGTCTACAACGCCGCCGAACTGAAGACCATGCAGGAAGTCATCACGCTGGTGGTGTTCTCGATCTTCTCGGTGCTGTACCTGGGTGAACAATTCACCATCAACCACCTGATCGGCTTTGGCTGCATCTGCCTGGGCGCGTTCTTCATCTTCAAGGGGCCCATAGGATGAACCCCAAGGCCCGCTCCATCGCCTGGCTCTCCAGGCTGAACTTTTTCCTGGCCGATGTGCGCGACGGGCTGGGCCCTTTCCTGGGCGTGTTCCTGATGGGCCACGGCTGGGCCGCCGACGACATCGGCTACGTAATGACGCTGGGCGGTATCGCCGGCATGTTGGCCACCACCCCGGCCGGGGCCTTGACCGATGCCGTGCGCGCCAAGCGCCTGGTGGTGGGACTGGGTTCGGTGCTGGTGGTGGGGGGCTCGCTGCTGTTGCTGGTCTCGCCCAGCTTCACCATCACGGCCCTCTCGCAAGTGGGCACTGGCATCGTCGGTGCCGTGATCGGCCCGGCCATTGCCGGCCTCACGCTGGGCATCGTCGGCCAGCAGGGATTGCCGTCGCAGTTGGGGCGCAACGAAGCCTGGAATCATGCCGGCAACGTCTGCTCGGCCGCCCTGGCTGGCGCGATCGGCTATTACTGGGGCTTGCCGGCGGTGTTCGTGCTGATGGCGTTGATGGCCGTGGCTTCGTTGCTGTGCCTGGCGCGCATCCGTCCCGATGACATCGACCACGACGTTGCACGCGGCCTCGATCCACAGCGCGCAGCCGATGCCCCGCAGGTCTCCACCTGGCGTGTGCTGGCGGGCTCGCGGCCCTTGCTGCTGCTGGCGCTGGCGATGATGCTGTTCCATCTCGGGAACGCCGCGATGTTGCCGCTGTTGAGCCAGTCGGTGGTTGCCCGTGGCAGCGCCGATCCGGCGCTCTATACCGCGCTGACCGTGATCGTGGCGCAACTGGTGATGATCCCCACGGCGCTCATGGCGGGGCGCTTTGCCGAGCGTAACGGTTACTGGCTGCCGATCACCATTGCGCTGTTGGCGCTGCCGGTGCGCGGCATGGTGGCCGGGGTGTGGGATTCTCCCTGGGCGTTGTTGCCGGTGCAGGTACTGGATGGCGTGGGCGCCGGTTTGCTGGGCGTGGCGCTGCCGGGTTCGGTGGCACGCATCCTGCAGGGCAGCGGCCACATCAACATCGGCCTGGGTGCGGTGACCACCATCCAGTCCATCGGTGCGGCCATGAGCCCGGCGCTGGCGGGGGTGGTGGCCAAGCACTATGGTTATGGCGCGGCTTTCAGCGTACTGACCGGTATTGCAGTAATGGCGCTGCTGGTGTGGGGATGGCTGGCTGAGCGGCGCGATCATGGCGCTGCGGTCTTGCCCGTCACCGGCAGGTAGTTTCTCAGTCGGGTGGCGAGCGTAGCAGTTTCTGGAATTCACGTGGCGTCCACGGCCGCAGTGCCACGATCATCGATGCGCCATGGCGCCGATCCAGCGGCAGTGCCAGGTCCTGGTGATGGGCCGCCAGGAAGTCGGAGCACAGGCGGTTCATTGCCCGTTGCAAGGTGGCGTTGCTGCTTTCGCTGAGGGTGCCGCTGACCATGATCATCTTTTCGCCTGCCTGGTCGAAGTGCGAGTTGAAGAAATCATTGCGCAACTGGGCGCGGAAGTATTGCTGGATCGGACCACCCGGCAGCCAGCTGAAATCGGGCGCCACCCTTACACGGATGCGGTTGTTGGGTAGCAGGTCAAGGATGCCCAGTTTGTCCAGCCGCGCCAGCAGTCGGATACATTCGGCCTTGGTCAGCGCAAAGGTGTTGATCATTTCTTCCAGCGTCCATTGCTGTAATGCGTGTACCGCCACCAGCAGCAAGCGAGGATCAGCGACCAGTCTGGCTTCCTGCTCCGTCGTCAGGCGCGAGGGGATGGGATGCTCGGCCACCACCATGCGTGCCAGGTCGCTGATCTCCATACCCAGCAGGGTACAGATCTGGTCCAGCCGCTCCAGCGTGAAGCTGCGTTCGGCGAAGACGCGTTTGACGCTGGCTTCGCTCAGGGCCAATCCCTTGGCCAATTGCGCGTAGGTGATGCCGCGCGCCTTGAGTACATTCTTCAATGCAGTGACCAGCGCGTCAGTCTGGGCCATGGCAGTCTCCTTTTTTTGGGACAGGTTGATGAGCTCGGCAGGGTATTGTATTTCGATACCAAATGTCACAGGAAGCGCACTTTTCGATACAGCACTCAACAACGCCGTTGCGCGTGGCTACAGTGCGCCTGGCTGGTTTGCCATGGTGGCGGGCCAGATGCCCATCATCATCCCAGGAGTCGATCATGAAGCGCCCGCTGTTGCCCCGTCTTTCCCTATTTCTGGCCCTGGTCAGTGCCTTGCTGGCAGGACCGGCGCCTGCCCAGTCGATCATCCGGTTCAGTCCCTCTACTGTCTCGGTGGTGATCTCGGTGGGCTTGCCGGCGCTCTTCATTTCGCAAACCGGACGTTACGTCGTCAAGGGCGTGGAAGCCTCCGCCGATGGCACGGTCTATGTGCTGAAAAGCTGGCGAGGGCGTGCGCGGTTCGGTCACGGTGGGGACCAATGTCAGCGGTGCGGCCTCGATCGGTGTGGGGGAGTCGGTGAGCTTCGTGACCACGACATCGGGCACGCTGTTGGTGGCTGCCGGCAAGGTACTGGCGATCATCCCCAACGCCCTCGGCGAGGCATTGCTGAAGAACGTGAAGCTGTCCTGATCCGTTCACCGGGAGATTGTCATGTCATTGCGTCGACCTTGCATCCAGCGCCTGCTGGCCAGCCTGGCCCTGAGCCTCATCTTCATCCTGCCGATGACCGCCTATGCCGGCCAGGCCTGCGAACAGACCATCCCCGAGGCCACTGCCGTGCGTGCGCAACTGGAAATGGCTGCCAGAACCGTCGAACGACTCAATGCCAGTGGTGCCGAGGTGGTCATCATCGCCCGCGTTGGTCAGGATCTGAGCACCTACCGGCAGCGCTATTCGCATCTGGCTTTTGCCTATCGCGACGATCAGCAATGGTACGTGGTCCACAAGCTCAACGACTGTGGTACCGCACTGAGCAATATCTACGAGCAGGGCATGGGACAGTTCTTCATGGACCGCCCCTTCCTGTTGGAAGCCTACGTCAGCGTGCCACCGCCGGAGATGCAGGCCAAGTTGCGCCTGGCCATCCGTGGTGCCCAGGTCACCCACCTGCACGAGCCGCACTACAACATGCTGGCCTATCCCTGGGCCACCCGTTACCAGCAATCCAACCAGTGGGTCAACGAAACCCTGGCGCGCGCGCTGGAGCCGCAGATAGAAAGCCGCGAACAGGCTCAGGCCTGGCTCAGGCTCAAGGGTTACCTGCCCGATACCTTGCACCTGGGACCGCTCACGCGCCTGGGTGGGCGCATGTTCAAGGCCAACATCGCCTTTGACGATCATCCCACTGCCTTGCGCTTCAGCGATAGAATTCAGACCACCACGGCGGATTCGGTGTTGGCCTTTTTGCAGCAAGCAGGGCTCGAATCCAGTCATTTCGTGATCCAGGCAGTGGACCTGCCTGCCGCTGCTGATTGACCGGAATTTCCATGCGCCCGATTCTGTTGCTGGCTTTTGTCGTTGCCTTTGCTCCCCTGACCACTCATGCCGCGGGCGACCCCGTCAGTGGCCGCGCCGCCTTCGCCAAATGCGCCAGTTGCCACGCAGTCGGTCCCTCGGCGCGGGGCGGCTTTGGCCCGCAACTGACCAACGTGATCGGGCGCAAGGCCGGCTCCACCACCGACTTCAAGTATTCGCCAGCGATGGCCAGCGCCGGCTTCGTCTGGACCGAGGACAAGCTGCGCGCCTTCCTCAAGGCGCCCAGCGATGTCGTGCCCGGCAACAAGATGCGCTTCTGGGGCATTGGCAGCGACCAGCAGATCGACGACATCCTGGCTTACCTGCGAACGTTCAAACCGTAGGCACAGCCTCAAAGCGGGCTTGCCACCGACGATAGCCTGGGTTTGTTTTCCTGAGCCGGTTCAGGGTTGCGGCGGCAAGCCCATGCGTCGCCGCGCCAAATGAATGGAACCGTTGCGCATGGCCCAGCGTACTGGTTGCGCCGCCAGCAGCACCGAGCGCTGCAACAGTGCGCGGCGCCAGGCCGGGCGCGGAGTGACGCCCAGCATTTCCTGCGCCCAGGGTGGCAGCAGGTCCACGCCACCGCGCATCATCAGGCGTGTCCACGGTTGCGCCACCGCGTGCGGGGCGGGCGCATTCAATACCAGTTGCAAGGTCTGGCGGGTGCGCTCGTCGCACTGCAGTTGCGCTCGCATGGCCTCGAGATAGTCGGCAATCTGGGTGCGTGAACGCGGCACGTCGCGTGCGCCCAGTGCTTCGGCGATGCGGGCGATTTCGGCGAAGTACTGATCCTGGCGCGCCGCCGGAAAGTTCGGATTGCGATAGCGCAGATAGCCCTGCAGGAAGCACTGTACTTCCGCCACATGGACCCAGGTCAGCAGCTCGGGGTCGCTAGGGCCGGCCATCGGGTGCCACCCCCGTGACGCCGAGATGGATCTGCTTGACGCGTGCAATGAGGCGCTCGGCATCGGCGCGGCTACCGAAGGTGGTGCCGGCGATGAACTGGGCGGTGCGGCGCAGGCGGCCCAGCATGTCGGCCTGGAAGTTGGAGTGATCCCACACCCCGGCCAGCGGCAGCGGATGCAGCATCTGCAACAGCAGTGCAGCCACGCCACCGGTGAGCATGGCGGTGAAATCGCTATGCACCTGCCAGGCCGCCGAGTCCGGGCCGAACAGGCCGGGGTCGCCGGGCGGTTGCAGGAAGTCGGCACTGCCGGGACCGCGGCTGATGGCCAGGACGTTGGCTTCGATGCGTTGACGCAGAAATTAAAGGATGTAAGGACAAGGACAG
>NZ_BADI01001073.1:0-1115 GCF_000333555.1 Herbaspirillum sp. B65
GGGGCGTTGAGAACGCACTTCACGCCCGAAAGNATCACAATCAGTTGACCGATGACGATGCTCAAGCCCCAGGTCGCCAGAATGGCATCCAGCGGTCGCTTGTACAGGCGTCGTACGATCACCCCTTCCACCAGCATACCAACGGCAATGCCTGTCAGCAGTGCCAGCGGCCAGCCCAGCCAGGGATCAAGCTGCAGGTGGGTCACCACGTAGCTGGCGTATCCCCCCAGCGTCAGCAAGGCCCCGTGGGCAAAATTGACGATCTTCATGACACCGAAGATCATCATCAGTCCTGCGGTGACGATGAACAGTATCGCAGCCGTCGTCAGCATATCCAGCAATAGCGCCATTGCACTCTCCTCTCACGTCTCTGGCCGCCGCGATCATCGTCGCGGCGGTATTTTTTATCATTGGTCCGTTCGCTATCCTGAGCTTACTTGATGCTCGGACACTGATTGCCCGGATCAACGCTGGTGAAGGTTTCCAGAATCTTGATCGTACCGTCATGCTGCACCTGGCCCAGGCGCATGGACAGCGGTGTATGGCGGCTCTTGTTCATCGCCACCATGCCGCGCGGACCATTGAACGACACTTCACCGAGCGCCTTGATCACCTTGTCGCTATCGGTGGAGCCGGCCTTTTCGACGGCGGCCTTGAACAGGTAGAAGGCTTCGTACTGCGGCTCGGACAGTTCATTGGGTGTCTTCATGTCAGCGCCGAACTTCTTCTTCAGGGCTTCCATGAATTTCTTGTTTTCCGGCGTGTTGATGCCGGTCAGGTAGGAGGCCGACATGTAGAGTCCATCGGCTGCATCACCCATGGTCTGGGCCGTGCCCTCATCGACAGCCAGGTTGCCGTATGGCAGCGTCAGGCCTGCGCCCTTGAGCTGCTTGGCCAGCGACACATTGGGCGCGCCTCCGGCGGTGGCGCTGATCAAGGCATCGGGCTTGGATGAACGGATCTTGGAGACGACCGTGGTCCAGTCGCTGCCGTCGAGGGCAGATACTCTTCGCCGATCACCTTGCCACCCCTGTGTTCGATGTACTTCTTGGTGAAATTCCACATGCCGCGACCAAAAGCGTAGTCGCTGCCGACCGGAAGAAGGTCTTGGCATG
>NZ_BADI01001072.1:0-1010 GCF_000333555.1 Herbaspirillum sp. B65
CGAGCTGCCATTGGCCGCACTAGCCTTACCCAACTGCACCGTCACGTTCCCATTCGACAGTGCTGCGTTCGTCGTCGTGTCATACACCTTATCCGACGCCGTCACGTTCGCCACTGTCACATTGGCCTTCGCGATGTTGGCTGTCGTCTTGTTCTGACTTGACGTGCTCAATGCGTAGTTCGTCGTGTCTGCCAACGCCACGTTCACGTTCACCATCTGGCTACCCGCCGCTGCGTTCGCATACGAGCCATTGACCGTGTAATTGCTATAGCCCGTCGCCGACGCCAACGTGCCATTCGCCGCGCTGGCGTTACCCAGCAACACCGTCGCTGCACCCACATTGCTGATGGCCGCGTTCGTCGTCGTGTCGTACACCTTATCCGATGCCGTCACGTTCGCTACCGTCACATTAGCCTTGGCAATCGTCGCCGTCGTCTGGTTCTGACTTGACGTGCTCAATGCGTAGTTCGTCGTGTCTGCTAACGCTACGTTCACGCTTACCGTCTGGCTACCTGCCGCGGCGTTCGCATACGAACCATTGACCGTGTAGTTGCTGTAGCCCGTGGCCGATGCCAATGTGCCATTCGCCGCGCTGGCATTACCCAGCAACACCGTGGCTGCACCCACATTGCTAATGGCCGCATTGGTCGTCGTGTCGTACACCTTATCCGATGCAGTCACGTTCGCCACCGTCACATTGGCCTTTACAATGTTGGCCGTCATGTTCTGCTGCGTCGTCCCAGACAACGTGTAGTTCGTCGTATCTGCCAACGCCACGTTCAGGCTCACAAGCTTGTTGCTACCTGCCGATGCATTCGCAAACGTCCCATTGGCCGTGTAGTTACTAAACGTCGTCGCATTGGCGAGGCTGCCATTGGCCGCACTAGCATTACCCAACTGCACCGTCACGTTCCCATTCGACAGTGCTGCGTTCGTCGTCGTGTCGTACACCTTATCCGACGCCGTCACGTTCGCCACCGTCACATTGGCCTTCGCAATGTGGCGTCGTC
>NZ_BADI01001071.1:0-909 GCF_000333555.1 Herbaspirillum sp. B65
CCGGCCCCCGGTCTGCTATCATACGGGTTTGCTGATGTTGGCTGCTCGCCCGCGGCTGCNGAAGGTAAGCCCGTCAGGGCCCGCGCATCAGTGCTCCCGGTTGTTCGCCACGACGCATAACACCGCACTCCCAACGTTTTCGTTCGCTGAGATTGATCGCTTCTTCCCTGCGTTGCGCCGTCGAAGAGGATGTTTGTCCGCTAACGAAACGGCAACCTATTGGTCGTTTAATTTATTGTGAAAGTTGTTCAATTGCTCCCGCACATGGACAAGCCTGTGGCCCGTGCTGATGCCGCAAAAGGCCCGGGCTTACCGCCTCGGACGATTTCGGTCGCCCCCATGATGGACTGGAGCGAATTAGGTCTGGATGTCCTATAGGTAATGGGCTGGTAGTATTTTTTGTCCAAATTTTGTCCACTACGCGCGGAATTTGCATATTTGGAAGGCACTTGGGCACACAGTTCGGGTTGAGTTGGCAAGTCAAACTGGAACGAGCTGGACAGGGCAGCGGCTACCTAGACGGCGATAAACGTCAGAAATGCGCTTCTGGCCGATAAGCGACATCTCGACTATGCCGAAGTCAGTTTGATGCTATCGCTGTAGAGGATTGGCGTGGGCTTGCTGCATGTCTTCCTGCTGGAACGAGGCCAGTGCGGCCACGCTGCTCATCCACTTGTCGTGGGCCGGCAGGAAATCGCTCTTCAACTGCTGGGCGGCATCGAAGTAATTGTTGCTGCCCACCTGCTGGCGGATCTGCTCGACCAGCGGGAACAACTTCTTGCCCTCGCCGCTGGTGGCCAGCAGCAGTTCCTTGCCGCGACCGTCGGGGGACAGATCGGTGAGCTGCTTTTCATAGCCCGCATAGGCTTGCAGGATCTTGCCCAGATGCGCATCCTCGGTCTGCCTCGC
>NZ_BADI01001070.1:0-2275 GCF_000333555.1 Herbaspirillum sp. B65
TGATAATGTCGTCGCCGCGGGTAGCGATCCAGTGACCGCCCTTTTAAGGCGTCCAGAAAATGTCGGGCATCGAGTCGCGGTGCATGACCTTGAGCGACATATGGTAGTCGTCCGCCGCGTTCGGTGGATTGTAGATATCGAAATCGTGGACCAGGTGAGGTGGAATGTGAGCCGGTGCCGGCGCCTGTTCCGGGGCCGAAGCGGGGTGTGCCATGACTGTCTCCTTATTGACGGCTGATGATCAGCGTATTCAGTATTTCTGAACGACGTTCAAATAATAGCGCAGTCTGGAAAGGCGGGCAATCCTGCCCGCCTGCGTGATCTGGATTACTTGTTCTTGTTGTAGACGTCGAAGCACACGGCCATCAACAGCACCAGGCCCTTGATCATCTGCTGGTAATCGATACCGATACCCATGATGGACATGCCGTTGTTCATCACGCCCATGATGAAGGCGCCGATGACCGCGCCCATGACCTTGCCCACGCCACCCGAGGCCGAGGCGCCACCGATGAAGCAGGCGGCAATCACGTCCAGCTCGAAGCCCAGGCCGGCCTTGGGCGTAGCGGTGTTCAGACGGGCGGCGAAGATCAGGCCGGCCAGCGCGGCCAGCACGCCCATGTTGACGAAGGTGAAGAAGGACACGCGTTCGGTCTTGATGCCCG
This sequence comes from Herbaspirillum sp. B65, assembly GCF_000333555.1. Taxonomy (NCBI): domain Bacteria; kingdom Pseudomonadati; phylum Pseudomonadota; class Betaproteobacteria; order Burkholderiales; family Oxalobacteraceae; genus Herbaspirillum; species Herbaspirillum sp. B65. Next base: position 666 of record NZ_BADI01001070.1, read on the forward strand.
ACAGCTTGGCGGCCTTTTCATTGCCACCCACCGCATAGACGCGACGGCCCAGGGTGGTGCGGCTGGTGATGAAGGTGTAGAACACCATCAGCGCAAACATGATGATCAACACATTAGGCATCCCGCGATAGGTCGACAGCAGATAGCTGAAGGCGATGATGGCGGCAGCGAACAAGGCATTCTTCAGCAGGAAGAACAGCACCGGTTCATCTTCCATGCCATGCTTGGTCTGCTTGCGGCGGCCGTGCAGCTTGACCAGGATCAGCACCACGGCCGCGATCACACCGACGATCAGCGAGGTGGTGCGGAAGGTGGCGTTGCCGGTCAATTCAGGAATGAAGCCCGAGGACAGCATCTGGAAGGTCTGCGGGAAGGGGCCCAGGGACTGGCCTTGCAGCAGCGCCAGCGCCATGCCCTTGAAGACCAGCATGCCGGCCAGGGTGACGATGAAGGACGGGATCTTGAAGTAGGCGATCCAGTAGCCCTGCGCTGCGCCGATCAGGGCGCCGGCGATCAGGCAGACGATGGAGGCCGGCACGAAGCCCCAGCCGTAATCCACCATCAGCACGGCGGCCAGTGCGCCGATGAGGCCCACCACCGAGCCCACCGACAGGTCGATGTGGCCGGCCACGATCACCATCAGCATGCCCAGCGCCATGATGACGATGTAGCTGTTCTGCAGGACCAGGTTGGTCAGGTTCAGCGGACGCATCAGCGTGCCGTCGGTCATGATCTGGAAGAAGGCCATGATGGCCACCAGCGACATCAGCATGCCGTATTCGCGCATGTTGTTCTTCAGGAAGCTGCCGTAGTCCTTCTTTTCGACGGCGCCGCTGGCGACGGCCGGTTTCTTGCTCATGTCAATGCTCTCCATTGTCTTGCTCCTCGGGTGCTCTCTGGTCTTGATGGACTTTATGGGTGATGCTGCCGGTTTGGCTCCGGCTTGGTAATGGGTTTCAGGCGGCTTGCGACAGGCCCGGATCATCAATGCGCTTGTTGCGCATGATGGCGCGCATGATGCTTTCCTGCGTGGCCTCGGCCTTGGGCAGGTGGCCCACGAACTGGCCTTCGTTCATCACGTAGATGCGGTCGCACATGCCCAGCAGTTCCGGCATTTCCGAGGAGATCATGATGATGCACTTGCCCTCGGCCGCCAGCTTGCTGATGATGTTGTAGATCTCGAACTTGGCACCGACGTCGATGCCGCGCGTGGGTTCATCCAGGATCAGCACTTCCGGCTGGGAGAACAGCCACTTCGACAGCACCACCTTCTGCTGATTGCCGCCGGAGAGGTTGACCACCTTCTGCAGCACGCTGGAACAGCGGATGCGCATCTGCTGCTTGAAATCGGCCGCGATCTTGTACTCGCGCGCCTCGTCGATGACGGTGCGTTCGGAAACGCCGCCCAGGTTGGCCAGCGAGATGTTCTTCTTGATGTCTTCTTCCAGCACCAGGCCATCGCCCTTGCGGTCTTCGGTGACGTAGGCGATGCCCTTGGCTATGGCCTTCTCGATGGTGGACAGGTCCACTTCCTTGCCGTGCAGGAAGGCCTGGCCGGTGATCTTCTTGCCGTAGGCACGGCCGAAGATGCTCTTGGCCAGCTCGGTACG
>NZ_BADI01001069.1:0-9217 GCF_000333555.1 Herbaspirillum sp. B65
CTTGATTGCGGCATTATTACCGCCCTGACGGCTTGCCGCGCGAGCAGCAGCCGTGGTTGGCCAGCGTCTGGCAGAAAACAGAAGATGCGAACTGAACCAAGCTCATCTTAGATTCGCACATCTGGATTCTTTGGGAGGAGACCGGGCCTGCGCCAAACGGGCCTGCGGAGGGGGTGCCAAAGACATCGCTCATCAATGAAGCGATGCGCATTCATCCACACCTGAAGAAGGAACCCATCTTGATTTCGACTCAACTGGCCGCCTGGGCGGCCCAGGACACGCAGTTGCTGCTGGTCACACTAGCCGCGCTGGTGACCATCGTGGTGCTGATCAGCTTCCTGTCCATCGCGCCCTTCCTGTCCATCCTCATCGGCACCTTCGTGGCCGGCATCGGTGCCGGCCTGCCGCTGGAAGACATCGCCAAGGCCTTCAGCAAGGGCGCCGGCAGCCTGTTGGGCGAAGCCGGCATCATCATCGCCTTGGGCGCCATGCTGGGTGCGCTCATGGCCGAGTCCGGCGCGGCTGACCGCATCGTCAACACGCTGCTGCGCTATGCGCGCGGCAGCATCATCCCCTGGATGATGGCGCTGGTGGCCCTGGTGGTGGGCCTGCCGTTGTTCTTCGAGGTGGGCTTGGTGATGATGGCGCCAATCATCTTCGTCATGGCCCGTCGCTCCGATTTGCCCATCATGCGCGTGGCCATTCCGGCGCTGGCTGGCATGACCACGCTGCACGCGCTGCTGCCGCCGCATCCCGGCCCGCTCATTGCCGTCTCGGCGCTGCACGCGGACCTGGGCACGACCATGCTGCTGGGCTTCATCGTGGCCATTCCGGCGGTCATCATCGCCGGCCCCCTGTATGGCAACTTCCTGGCACCACGCCTGAAGCTGTCCGAGCCGGACCAGATCGGCAAGCTCTTCACGGCCCGTGAAGGCCAGTCGCAACCCGGCTTCGTGGCCGCGCTGGTGACCATCCTGCTGCCGGTGGCGCTGATGCTGGGGCGCACGGTGGCGCGCATCTGGGTCACACCCAAGACCGAGCTGTTCGAGATGCTCAATTTCTTTGGCGAACCCATCATCGCGCTCACCGTCACTGTGCTCTTTGCCGTGGTGGTGCTGGGCTGGGGCCAGGGCAGCAGCCGCTTTGAAGTCGGTGCCACGCTGCGCCGCGCCTTGCCGCCCATTGCCGGCCTGTTGCTGACCATCGGCGCCGGTGGCGGCCTGAAGCAGACCCTGTTGTCGGCTGGCATCAGCGACACCATCACCAAGATCGCTGCCGGCACCCACATGCCGCTGATCCTGCTGGCCTGGATCATTGCCGTGGCGCTGCGCCAGGCCACCGGCTCGGCCACTGTGGCCACCACCGCCACAGCGGGTATCGTTGCGCCGCTGGTAGCGGGTCTGTCGGCGACCCACAACTCCTTGATGGCGCTGGCCATCGGCGCCGGCTCGGTGTTCTTCTGCCACGTCAATGACGCTGGCTTCTGGATGGTCAAGGAATACTTCGGCCTGAACCTGAAGCAGACCTTGGCCACCTGGTCGGTAATCCAGACCCTGGTGTCGGTGATCGGGCTGGGCATGACCTTGCTGCTGTGGGGGCTCTTGGTCTGATCTCGTCTGATCGGGCGGGCAGGGCGCTGGTAGAATCGCAGCTTGCTTTTCATTTTTCTAGCCACCATGCCCGTTCGTGTCCAGACCGCCGATTTCGATCTTTCCACCGAAGTGGCGCAATTGCGTCTGTCCAATCCTCGCGTGGGTGCCGTGGTCAGCTTCGTGGGCACGGTGCGCGACCTCAATGAGGGCGCCGCCGTTTCGGCCATGGAGCTGGAACACTACCCGGTCATGACCGAGCGCGCCCTGGAGCAGATCGTGCAGCAGGCCAAGGCACGCTGGCCTATCTTCGAGGCGCTGGTGATCCACCGCGTCGGTCCCTTGCAGCCGTGCGAACAGATCGTGCTGGTGGCGGTGACCTCGCCCCATCGCGGCGAAGCCTTCGCCGCCTGCGAGTTCATCATGGATTACCTCAAGACCCAGGCGCCGTTCTGGAAAAAGGAACAGACGCCGCAAGGCGCGCGCTGGGTCGATGCTCGCGAGAGTGACGACACCGCGCTCGCCAAATGGACACAACAATAAGGCGCGCCTGGCCGGCACGCCCATTCCGGTAGCGCCATTACCGGCCTATACAGGGGAAACCGTCTTGCCATTCACCTTCCGCTTCCCGCGCATTCCGGGTTTGCCCACTACGGCCACCGCGCCGTTCTGTCCCTCCGAAGTCTCGGGCTCAGTCCCGGTCCCGCCCACTGCCTCGGTCTGGCAGAAGTTGCGCCTCTATGTCGGCCCGGGGCTGCTGGTCTCGATCGGCTACATGGACCCCGGCAACTGGGCCACGTCCATCCAGGCTGGTTCGCAGTTCGGCTACCAGTTGCTGTTCGTGGTGATGCTCTCCAGCCTGGCGGCCATCGTGCTGCAATGCCTGTGCGCCCGGCTGGGCATTGCGACCGGCAAGGATCTGGCGGTGCATTCGCGCCAACACTATCCCCCGGCTGTGGGCAAGGGCATGTGGGTGCTGGCTGAACTGTCCATCATCGCCTGCGACCTGGCCGAGGTGCTGGGCTGCGCACTGGCCTTCAATCTGCTGCTGGGCGTGTCCTTGCCGGTGGGGGTCTTGCTGACCGCGCTGGATACCCTGATCGTGCTGGGCTTGAAGGGCCGGGGATTCCGCCAGGTGGAGGCCATCATCCTCGGGCTGGTGCTCACGATTGCCGCTTGCCTGCTGGCGCAACTGGCCTTCGTCAAGGCCGACTGGCAGGAGGTCATGCAGGGCTTCGTGCCTTCGCTGCAGGCCATCTCCAGCCGCGAGCCGCTGTACCTGGCCATCGGCATCATCGGTGCTACCGTGATGCCGCACAATCTCTACCTGCATTCGTCCATCGTCCAGACCCGCAGCGTGCGGCGCGATCCGGCTTCGCTGCTGGAGGCGGTGCGCTATACCCGCGTCGATACCACCGTCTCCTTGCTCATCGCCATGGTCATCAACGCCACCATCCTGATCCTGGCGGCGGCAGCCTTCCACAAGAGCGGCAATACCCAGGTGGCCGAGCTGGACCAGGCCTACCACCTGCTGGACCCGATCACCGGCTCGGCGCTGGCGGCGATCCTGTTTGGGGTGGGGCTGTTCGCCTCGGGCCAGAGTTCGACCTTCACCGGCACCATTGCCGGCCAGGTCATCATGGAAGGTTTCCTGAAGCTGAAGATCCCCTGCTGGCAGCGCCGCATCATCACCCGCGCCCTGGCACTGGTGCCGGCGTTGATCGGCGTCTTGACGCTGGGCCCGCACTCCGTGGGCAAGCTGCTGGTGGCAAGCCAGGTAGTGCTGTCGCTGCAATTGCCCTTTGCCATGTATCCCCTGATTCGGCTTACCAGCCGCCGCGATCTGATGGGCGATCTGGTCAATCGCTGGTGGGTCAGTGCCGTGGCCTGGGGTTTGTTCGTAGCCATTTCAGCGGCCAACGTGTGGTTGGTGTGGCAGGTATTTGCGGATTAGTACGGAATTACTTGCACACTAAACTATCATGATTGATCTGGATTTGCGGATTAATAATGATAGTATGATGTGCATATGAAGACTTCTTGCACACTTCAAGTTTATATTGACGGGGCCTGGCGGCAGGCCGGTGCGTTGTCGTTGACTGCGCCGGTCGAGCTGGGCATGGCGGCCTCGACTTACTTCATCTATGACGCCCTGCACGCCATCGATTACATGGGCAGGCGCGATGCCGCCGCCTTGTCGGTGAACTTGCCGGTGAGTTTTGAGAGCCTGAGTGAAGCGCGCTGGCCGGCCTGCCTGATCGACCTGCTGCCGCAAGGTTACGGCCGTGGCGAGCTGTTGCGGCAACTGGGTCTGGATGAACGGACCGAAGCCAGCGCGGATTGGCCACTGTTGTGTGCAGGCGCCGGCAACCCCATCGGCAATATTCGCGTGCTGGAAGCCTGGGAATGGGCGCAGGCGCGCAGTGCGCCGCAGTTGCGTGGCTTCGCCATGGAAGAAATCGCTGCGCGTTCGGAAGACTTCAACGAATACCTGGCGCAGCACGGCCTGTTCCTGGCGGGCTCGTCGGGGGTTCAGGGAGAGTGGCCCAAGATCCTGCTGACCCGCGCCCGTGATGGCTTGTTCTACCTGGATCACGCCCTGCCCGATGAACTGGCCGAACGCCATTACATCGTCAAGTTCGGGCGTGGGCCCGATCCCGACCTGGCCGATATTCTGCGGCTGGAGGCTCCCTATATGAAACTGGCCGCTCATCTGGGCCTGAATGTCCATGCTGTGCTGGAACTGCACGGCAAGGCCTTGTTCATTCCCCGGTTCGACCGCGAAGTGCGGGGCGCACAAGTGCTACGCCATGCCCAGGAAAGCATCGCCTCCCTGTGCGGCGTCACCGGCTTTGCCGCCACGCCCACGCACAATGCCGCCTGTGCCCGGCTAGGGGAGGTTGCCACCGATCCGGTGACCGAGATCATCGAATATCTGAAGCGCGACATCGCCAACATCGTCCTGCGCAACAAGGACAATCACGCCCGCAATACCGCCATCCGGCGCGATGCGCAGGGACAGATCGGCTTGACGCCGCTGTTCGACTTCGCCCCGATGTGGCTGCATCCTGATGGCATTGCACGCCGCATGCGCTGGGAGCGCGATGACGGCGGTTCCCCGCAATGGGCCAGCGCCATCGAGCAGGCGTGCGAGGCTGCGCAGATCGACCAGGGACCGGTGAAGTCGGCCGTGCGTGAGATGGCTTGGCCACTGACTGACCTGTTGGACTACGGCCGCAGCCTGGGGATCGAGCCGACCTTCCTGGACCCGCTTGCCGCTACGGTGGCGCAGGTACGGGCACAGCTGGAGGCGCTCTGAATGGATAAACGTTTCAAGCCCCTGAGCGCCATCGAGCAAATGGAAGAGCGGCGTGCGCTCTTCGATGAACTGGCGGCCAATCCGACCCTGCCGGTCCCGGCCGTGGTCCGCAAGATCCGCACCACTTTGCGCCTGACCATCGCCGAATACGCCAAGCTGTGCGGCGTCTCCGCCCGCACGCTACAAGACATCGAGCGGGGCGAATCCAGCCCCACGCTGGCGACCGCCGAGAAGCTGCTCAAGCCGGTCGGCATGAGCGTGGGTGCTGTTGCACGCAAGCGCCCATGAAAAAGGCGACCTGCTGCCAGGTCGCCTCATTCTGCCATCTCGTTTCTTCAGGCCATCAGTTCTTGGCCACAGCCTGCTGCTTGCCACTGCCCGGCTCCAACACCACCGTACAAGTCAGGCCAGAAGCCAACAGCACGTTCTCCGGCACCTTGTCCAGGTGGATGCGCACCGGGATGCGCTGGGCCAGTCGCACCCAGTTGAAGGTCGGGTTCACATCCGCGGTCAGTTCGCGGCTTTGCGGGTTGTCGCGGTCATAGATGCCGCGAGCGATGCTGTCGACATGTCCTTCCATGGTGGCGCCGTTGATCAACTGGATCTTGGCATGGTCGCCGATGGACAAGAGCGGCAGCTTGGTTTCCTCGAAGTAGGCGTAGACCCAGAAGGAGTGGCTGTCGATCACTGCGATCTTGGCCGCGCCTGCGGCCGCGTAGTCGCCACGGCGCACGTTCAGGTTGGTGATGTAGCCATCCACCGGTGAAAACACCTTGGTGCGCTCCAGGTTCAGCTTGGCCGTATCGCGTTGCGACAGGGCGGCCTGGTATTGCGCCTGGGCGCCTTGCAGTTGGGCCTGGGCGGCTTTCAACTGGGCTTGCGAGGCAGTGACCTGGCTGCCGGCGTCTTCCCGCGCTTCGCGCGAGACCACCAGTGCATCGACATCAGCACGGCGGCGGGCCTGGGCGCGGCGCATGTTCAGGTCGGCGCGACGTGCTTCCACTTCGGCCTTGCGTACCTCCAGATCGGCCTTGTGGGCGGTCACGGCGGCTTCAGCCTGCTGCAGCGCCAGCGTATAGCGGGCCGGGTCGATTTCCATCAGCAGATCGCCTTTCTTGACCAGCTGGTTGTCGCGCACCGGCAGGGTCACCACCTGGCCCGAGACATCGGGCGCGATGTTGACCACGTCGGCACGCACGCGGCCGTCACGGGTCCAGGGCGAATGCATGTAGTGCTGCCACAGGCTCCAGGCCAGCAGGATGGCCACAAGGAAAATCACCAAGGTGATGAGGACACGGAAAATCGATTTGACCGGCATGATGAACTACTCCTGAATGTTTCTTTATCTTTTCGTAAGCGATTGGGTGGGGGCAGGCAGGCGCCGCTTCAGCGATAGACCGCCAGCCCCAGCAAGGCCGCCAGGCAGACGAACAGGCTGACTCGGAACAGCGCCGGGTGCCAGGTCAGGTCGTAGAAGCCCAGCCGTACCAGCACGCGGTCGGCCAGCATGGCGATGACAGCCGCGCCGATGGCCAGCAGCAGCACCGTCGGGATGTAGGCATCGAAGAAGGAAATCTCACGTGGCATGGTGCGCTCCCGTTGTGTTGGTCTTGGCCCCGCCCGCGCGCATGGTATGCAGCGGTGATTGTTGATCGAGCAGGGCGGTACGGATGAAATGCAGGTAACTCAAGGTGCGTTGCAGGCGATGGCGTTCGCTGCGTTCGCGGTAGTGCGGGCCGATGGTGCTCTGGACTTCGACGATGGTGGCGTCGTTGGCCGCCAGGGCCGCCTCCAGCGTCGCCGCCGAGGGCTCGGCAAAGAGTGCCGGAATGGTCTGGCGCAGACGGTTCAGGGCGGCATAGGCGGAGGCGGGCAACAAATCCGGGGTTTCAGTACGGATGCCATGCAGTTCGGTGCGCAGTTCGATGATGGCGTGGCCCACTTCCAGCGTGGCAAACATCCAGCCCAGCGCCTTCTGCCGCAGCAGCGGGCGGCTGCCGGTAAAAAGCGTGATCTGGTGCATCAGGGTCGCGCGTGCCGCTTTCGAACTTCAGCGCTAGATGCCCGAGCTTGCCGAAGCAGGCATCCACTACCTGCTTGCGCAACTGCTTCTCCAGCACCCGCAGGGTCCAGTCGGGGGTCGGCGGCAACAGCACCATGAAGGCCACGGCCGTGACCAGCAGTGACACCACCAGGGCTACTGATTCATTGATGTAGCCGGCAGCATTGAAATGGGCAAAGTTGTCCGGCACCGCCAGGAAGGGGAAGAAAATGCATATCCCCAGGCCATAACCGGCCCATTTGGGTTTGGTGGTCAGCAACACCGCCAGCATCAGCACCGGCGTCAAGGCGCTGGCCAGCATCCAATAGCCGTCCAGGCGCGGCAGGATGTGGAAGGTATAGATGTAGCCCGCCACCGCCGCAAAGAGTACGCCGATGACGACCGTGCGCGTGGCCTTGGCCGGGTCGGGGGCGGCCGAGGTGATGGCGCAGAAGGCCGCGGCGTTGAGCACGGCCACGTCGCCGCTGGGCCAGCCGCTGGCGATCCAGAACGCCGACAGGCCCAGCATGACGAGGGCGGCACGGGCACCGGCGATGAGGGCGGTGGTCATGCTGGTCTTGGGGGCGTAGGAGTGCTCCCATTGCTCGCGCTCATGGTGACGCTGGTTCAGCGAGGCATAGGTCAAGGTGTAGGCGTGCAGTTCCTCGATGACGCGGTAGAGCAGCTCGGAGGCGGTATCGAAGTCCAGCAGGGCGCTGTCGCTCTGGCACTGGTCGGCCAGCGTGCCACGGGTGGCGCGCACCCGGCGCGGCAGTTCGTGCTTGAAGGCGTCCAGCTTCAAGGCGGCGTCGGCGGCATCGACTGCACTCATGACCGGCTCGCCGCTGGCGCGGGTGAGCAGCGGCTGCACTTGGCGGAAGTAGGGCGAGATCGCTGCGATCACTACCTGTGCACTGGGGGCCGGGTTGGCGTGCAGGCGGTTCATCAATTGGTGCAAGGCGTGCACGCGCGTGGACAAGGCCATGAATTCGCTGTTCATGCGGGTCAGGCGACCACTGCGCACGCGCACTTCCGGGTCTTCGAAGATGGCTGCGCTGCGCAGCGCTTCCAGACCGATGATGTCGCCCACGAAGCGGGCATTGGTGGCTTCCAGTTGCTGGCGGTCGGCAGTGCCGCCCAGGGTGGCGCTGACCAGGTCGACAAAGGCCGTGAAGCGGCCGCGGATGATGCGCACCAGGCTGGGCGCGCTGGCCTGCGGGAACACCAGCGCACTGACCAGTCCCACGCAGACGATGCCGACCATGATCTCGGTGACCCGTGTCATGACCGAGTCGAAGGTGGTGGCCGGATGCAGGGCAGCTGGCAGGCCGATCAGTGCCACCGTATAGCCCGACAGCACGAAGCCATACGAGCGGAAGTTACGGTAGTGCGCCGAGCCCACCGTACACAGGCCGATCCACAAGGCCGAGGCCAACAGGAACAGTTCGGGCGTCTGTGCAAACAGGTCGACGAAGAGCACGATGGCCGCCGAGCCGACCAGGGTGCCGATGACCCGGTAGAAGCTCTTGGCCAGGATCATGCCGCTTTGCGGTTGCATGACGATGAACACCGTGATGAGCGCCGAGCGCGGCGACTCCAGGTCCAGCCCATAGCCGATGCCCAGCGCCAGCAGACCGGCGAAGACCATCTTGAAGACATATACCCAGGTCGGTGCTTCGCTGCGCCACCAGTCGCTGGCGGCTTCGCGTAGCTGGGCCTTGAGGGGCAGGGCAGGGGTAGTCATCGCGCCGCTACCTTGGCCGGCTCGGCTGCCGTGGTTGCGGCAGCGCTGGGCGTCTCAGGGCTATTGTCCATGCCACCCCCCAGTGCCGTTTGCAAGGCCGCATAGGCCGCCAGGCGCTGGGCCTGCAATTGCTGCACGATCTGTTGCTGGCGCAGCCATTGGGTCTGTGCGTGCAAGACATTGAGGTAGTCGGTCAGGCCGCGCTGGTAGGCGCGGGTGGCGATGTCCACGCTCTTTTGCGCGGCGCGCACCGATTCTTGCGCCTGCTGTTGCTGGCGTGCCACCGATTGCAGCGTGACAACCTGGTCGGAGATGCCCTTCAAGGCTTGCGACAGCAAGGCATTGTAGTGCTCCACCTCGATGTCGTAGCCGGCGCTGGCCGCACCCAGTTGGCCACGCAGGCGGCCGCCTTCGAAGATCGGCAGCGAGATGGCCGGGCCGTAAGTGGTCTGCAGGTTGGGCGCCGAGAGGAAGGAGAACAAGCCACCACCGGCGGCGGCCGGGCCGATGCCGGCCAGCAGGTT
>NZ_BADI01001068.1:0-296 GCF_000333555.1 Herbaspirillum sp. B65
AATCCTCATACAGCGGTTTGCTCGTTGGAGCCCATGATGCAACTGAAGTCGTATTGGCTGGACACTTCCATCCCCTTTATCAGCGAGCGCCAGGACTTGCCGCAAGGCAGTTGCGACGTGGGCCAAGCGCGAGACCTTCTCGGCCTGCCTTGCTGCAACAGGTACAGCAGCACGCCGGCATCGAGCGCGCCGCAACGCGTGCCCATGGGGACGCCTTCGAGGGTAGAGAAACCGGTACTGGCGTCCAGGCTGCGACCATTCTGGATGGCGCACAGGCTGGCGCCATTGCCCAGGTG
>NZ_BADI01001067.1:0-20414 GCF_000333555.1 Herbaspirillum sp. B65
CCGAGAAGGCTGCCCCGGCGTGGTTCCCGGATGGGAAGCATAGTACGCGAGCCGGTCTGCATTATCTAAGTAACAAGAAGAATTCTCATCAAAACAATGGCCCGGTTGAGTTGTATCAACGAGTCTGGCGCAAGAAAACGACAAGCTGGGCGCTCCATCCCAAGGAGAAACTCATGAATACTGACAATGGCAACTGGCTATCAGCCGAACAAGCCGTATTGCCGGACGGCACCGAACGCGTCAACCTGCCGCTGGTGAAGAAGAAACTGCCGCTGTTCTCGCCCGAACAGGCGAGCAGGGATGAGCCCAAACCGACCTCCGCAGCGGCCACGACCACGCCCCCGCCGGTGGAAGCAAAAACAACGTAAGCATTCCCGCCTAGCGAGCGCCATTGCGCGCGTTGCCGAAGGACAACACTGCGAGCAGGGCGACGAAGGCTACAATGTCAGCCATTCGTACTGCGCCCTCACGGGCGACGCAACACCTCATGGCTCTCGACCCTTCCACCCTGCTCATCCTCACCATCGCATTGGCCGCCAGCGCCGCCTGTTATCTGGCGGTGGAGTGGAGCGTGGTGCGCGAACGCTCGCTGCTGATCTGGAGCAGCGGCTTTGCCATCATCACCCTGGGCTCCTTCCTGGCCCTGCTGCGCTCGCGCGGCTACCTGCTGGTCGGCATCTGGTTTGCCAATGGCTTGCTGATCGCAGCACACGCCTGTTTCCTCACGGGCGTGGCATGGTTTACGCGGCGTCGCTTGTCACACGGGTGGTGGCTGCTGGCCGGCTTGTGGCTGTTGATGCTGCTGCTGCCCACCCATCCCTGGTGGTCACGTGTCATGCTGGGGGTACAGTCGTTGATGATCGCCGCCCTGACCCTGCGCGCCAGCAGCCTGCTACGCCCGCATGGCGCTTCGTTGAGCGTGGGCGCAGCGCAGTTGCGCCATGTCTTGCTGGTGCATGGCCTGTTCTATGTGGCCAAGGCCGTGTCGGCCCTGGCTTTAGGGGCTTGGGTCGATCTGGCGGCCTTTGGTGGGACCATCATCCAGGTCTCGCTGATCGAAGGGTCGATGGCGGTGATGCTGATCGCACTGTCGATGACCGGCACCGAACGTCAGCGCCGTGAGGAACGCATCGGTCAACTGGCTGCACGCGATCCGCTCACCGGCCTGTTGAACCGCCGCGCCCTGCACGCGCGTGCCCCGGCCTTGCTGGCGCAAGCCAGTGCGCAGCATCCGACAGCGCTGCTATTGATCGACATCGACAACTTCAAGCAGGTCAACGACCTGCACGGCCATGCGGCCGGCGACAAGCTGCTCGAAGCCTTGAGCACGCTGCTGCGCGAGAGCTTGCCCGAACATGCCCTGGCTGCGCGCCTGGGCGGGGATGAATTCGTGATCCTGTTGCAGGATGTGCGCGCAGAGGAACTCATGCGATCGCTGGAAGAGCTGCGGCAGGCCTTTTCCCTGATGGCACGCAATATGTTCGCCACGCCTGATGTGGTGAGCCTCAGTGCGGGGGCAAGCCTGGTCGAGGTACCGCCGCTGGATCTCGACAGCGTCATTGCCATCACCGATGCAGCACTCTATGAAGCCAAACGCAAAGGGCGCAATCGTGTAGTCATGACGCAGTCGGAGATAGACGTCGTGGCGAGACACAAGTGATTATCGGCTCGATGGGATCGAGCTAGCTGAAAGCCGAAACACTTGCCTCGGCGCCTGCAACTGTCATTGCAACCGGTCCTTGAGCCGATACCACGCCCCCACGAAAGGCAGGAACCAGGGCTTGCCGACATGACCGGGAATGGCCGGCCAGGCAAAATCCTTCCAGGGATTGAGATCGGCCCGGCCATCCATGATCTCGGCCATCAGGGTCCCCATCAGAGTCGCCATGTGGGTGCCGTGACCGCTGTAACCCATGGAATAGAACACGCCGTCACGCTGCCCGGCGCGCGGCAGACGATCGACCGTCATGTCGACCATGCCGCCCCAGCAATAATCGATGCGCACCCCTGCCATTTGCGGGAACACACTCAACATTTGCTGACGCAGGATCTCGCCGCTCTTGGCATCGGATTTGGGATTGGAGACCGCAAAGCGAGCCCGGCCGCCGAAGAGCAGCCGATTGTCAGGCGTGGCGCGGAAGTAATTGACGAAATTCTTGGTGTCGGTGTACATGCGCCGGGTCGGCAACAATTGATCCAGCAACGCCGCCGGCAAGGGCTCGGTGACGATCAGGAAGGCGCCGACCGGCACGATGCGACGGCGGATCCAGGCGAAGGGGCCGACCTGCGAAATACCGCTAGCCAGGAGCACCTGCGTGGCGCGCAACTCACCCCGGGGCGTGCGCACCAGATAGCCACCGGATTGGCGTTGCAGGCCCAGCACCGGGGTCTGTTCCAGGTACGTCGCACCATGTCGCTGCGCGGCCTGCGCCAGCCCGCGCACGTAGCGGCCCACGTGCATCCCGGCGCTCTTTTGCATGAGCAGACCGCCGTAGTAGCGGTCGGTGCCGACTTCATCGCGCAACTGCATCCTGCTCAACAGCTGCGTGTGTGCATCGACGCTGCCAGCCAGCAGCTCCTGGCTGCGCGCCAGCTTGTCATAGTGCTCGGGCTTGGCAGCCAGCTTGAGCTTGCCATGACGGGCGAAGCTGCAATCGATGGATTCTTCCCGCACCAGGCGCTCGACCGTATCGACCCCGGCGTCGAAGGCCCGGTACAGACGGTTGGCGCATTCGCGCCCGAGCCGCTGCGACAACGCCGCATAGTCCTGGGCGAAACCGTTGTTGCACATGCCACCGTTGCGCCCGGATGCAGCGCCACCCACGATGTCGGCTTCGCAGACCACTACTCGCGCCCCCTTGCGCGCCAGCGCCAGCGCCGCCGCCGAACCGGTGATGCCGCCACCGACCACCAGCACGTCGCAACTGCCTTGCGGCAAGTCCTGGCGCTCGCTGATAAAGGGGATGGAAGTGTCCAGCCAATACGACTTCAGTTGCATCATGGGCTCCAACGAGCAAACCGCTGTATGAGGATTAAGGAACGGTGAATGCCAACGCTGATGGCATTGGCGACGCATCAGAAGTTGGCCACCTTGCCCCAGGCCGTATCGTTGAAGCGGCTGGGATGATAGGGACGTGCATCGACGACGGGTTCCACGCCGCTGGCCAGATCGGCAATCAGGTGGCCGGCTCCGGGACCGATGCCAAAGCCATGACCGGAAAAGCCTGCTCCCAGGATCAAGCCAGGCAGCTCCGGGACTTCGCCGATGGCCGGCACGCCATCAGGGGTACTATCGACGAAGCCGGCCCAGGCATGGGTGATCCTGGCCTGGCGTAATTCGGGCAGCAGTTCGACGGCGCGGCGATGGGTTTCGCGGATGGTGCGCGGGTCGGGCCGGGGATCGAGAATACGCACCTTCTCCATTGGAGTAGGTGCATCCAGGCGCCAGCGCCTGAGCGTCTCATGCCCGCCACGCACGCCTTCCAGTCCACCCGGCAGCAGACTGCGCCAGCGCTTGGCAAACATCGGCACGAACTGTGGCGAATAACGCAGGAACTGCGGCGTCACATCCACCCGTGCCCGACCGCTGATGGCCAGCGCATACCGCCCGTCATTGCGCCGCGTAAACGACACGCCGGATGTCACCATGGCACCGGGCAGCGGCTGGTCTATCGGCGCCACGCTGAGAATGGATTGACGAATCGATGCCTGTGGAAAACGAATACCCAACTGGCGGCAGAACGAAGAGGCCCAGGCGCCCCCTGCCAATACTGCGGTGCGGGTCTTGATGACGCCGGACTCGGTGATCACTGCGCTGACCCGACCAGCCTCGACTTCCAGACCGCGCGCGGCACAATTCTGGACCACGCTGCCGCCCAGCTTCATGATGGCCCTGGCCACGGCCGGCGCAGCCTTGCCGGGATCGGCGGTGCCATCGGTGGGCGAGAATACGCCGCCCTTCCAGCGGCGCCCGGTGACCTGCCCGCGCATCGAGGCTGCGCGGCTGTCCAGCATATGGGTGGTCACGCCGGCGGTCTTGGCAAATTCGCCCCAGGCGGCCCAGCGCGCGATCTCTTCTTCATCGTTGCTCAGATAGAGCAGGCCGCAGCGATTGAAACCGGTATCTTCGCCCGACTCGATACCGAACCGTTCCCATAGATCGATGGCCTTGCTGGCCATCGGCAGTTCGCGTTCATCGCGATTCTGCTGACGGCACCAGCCCCAGTTGCGGCTGGATTGTTCGGCACCGATGCGGCCCTTCTCGATCACCGCCACCGACACGCCACGGCGGGCCAGATAGTAGCCGGCAAAGATGCCGATGATGCCACCGCCGATGATGACCACATCGGCCGCAGCCGGTGGCAAGGTAGGTGTATCGATCTGAATGAGCGGGGGAGACATGGGTACGGTTCCTGGTGATAAGTCTGGGGTGTCGGGCTACGAAGTAGAGGGCGAGCGCTTGGCTGCGCTCCCAATGCCAAATAATTATGCGACCTCAATTTGCGGTGATGATTAATGCTTCTTAAATCCGATATTAAATTGAATTTAATGCTGGGACAGGCACCGCAATGGCGCAGCAACATCGCCGAACATAGGCCTCACCAACCCTTCAAGAGACCTCTAAAAATGTGCTGAAAGCCGCCCCCAATCAGGACTTCAGCGATACGAAAGCACGTCTTAAAACAACGCACCAACCGCAACAACGCCATGGAAAATGCCGGAAAGGTCTCGTTTAAAAGTAGAAGCTGCTCCAATCTCCCGGCAATAAAAAATATTTGTTTCATGCAGCCGGCCATACTTCTTCCATCCACCACGAAGGAGATTGCCCCCATGATTCTCAAGCCCAAGTTCATCAGTTTCGACTGCTATGGAACCCTCATCAATTTTGAAATGGGACCGACCGCCAAGGTCTTGTTCGCCGACCGCGTCACGCAGGAGCGAATGCCTGCTTTTTTAGATAGTTTCCGTTTCTATCGGCTCGATGAAGTGCTGGGTGCCTGGAAGCCTTTCTTCAATGTCGTAGAAAATTCCATCCAGCGCACCTGCCACGCACACGGCGTGCAATATCGTTCCAGCGACGCCCAAGCGCTCTACGATGCCGTTCCCACCTGGCAGCCGCATCCGCATGTGGTGGAGACGCTGGAAAAGATTGCGCCCCACATCCCACTGGTGATTCTGTCCAATTCGATGGTCGACCTGATTCCACACAGCGTGGCACATCTGAAGGCCGCCTTCCATGCGGTCTATACCGCCGAGGAAGCACAGGCCTACAAGCCACGCGCCCAGGCATTCGAATACATGTTCGACCAGCTTGGCTGCGCTCCGCAAGAGATGATGCATTGCTCATCGAGCTTCCGTTACGACATGATGTCGGCCAACGACCTGGGCTTCATGGCCAAGGCTTTCATCGATCGCAATCATGAGCCCTTCTGCGATGGTTATGGCGTCAATCGCCTGACCGATTTCCGCCAGCTAGCCGGCCTGGTAGGCCTTTGAACACCCGCTTCGCCTGACCGGAAATCTGACCCATGATGCAAGTACAAGCTCCGCTCGCCACTACTGCGCTCAACACAGCCGCTCCCGATCTGGCTTTGCCGGAGCTGGAGCAGCTGGCAGCGACGTTCTATGGCATCGAGGGCCAGGCCCGCGCCTTGGCCAGCGAACGAGACCAGAACTGCTGCATCCAATGCGCCGACGGCACGCAGTATGTCCTCAAGATAAGCAATCCCTCAGAGGACGTGGTCGTCGTGAACTTCCAGATTGCGGCCCTGGATCACATCGCAGCAGTCGCTCCTGATCTGCCTACCCCACGGGTGGTGCGCACGCTGGACGGACGCCCCACCGTTCCCCTGCGAATGCAAGACGGCAGTATTTGCACGGTACGCATGTTGACCTATCTGGACGGCGTACAGATCAAGGGAACCGTGCACACCCCCGGTCAGCGCATCGCCATGGGCCGCAGCCTGGCGCAGTTGGATCTGGCGCTGCGCGACTTCAGCCATCCAGCCGCACATCACGACCTGCTCTGGAATGTCTCGACCGCCCATCGTTTGCACGACAAGATGGAGAGCCTGATCGACCCGACGCGCCGTCAACTGGCGCAGCGGTTCATGCAGCGCTTCACCGAGCATGTACTGCCACGCTTGCCGCAAGTACGCGCACAGGTCATCCATAATGACTACCATCTCTACAACACGCTGGTGGCCCCGCAGGAGCTGGAACGCATCACCGGCATCATCGACTTCGGCGACATGCTGCACGCACCGCTGGTGGGTGAGGTGGGCACGGCCGCGGCCTTCCATATGACCGGCAATGCCGATCCCTTCGAAGGACCGGCGCAGTTCATCGGGGCCTATCACGAGGTCTTGCCACTGACCGATCTCGAATTGGAGATCGTCACCGACCTGATGGCCACGCGTCATCTCATCACCGCACTCATCACGCAATGGCGGGTGCTGCGCTACCCCCACAACCGGGCCTACATCATGCGCCACAACCCTGCAGCCTGGGAGGGTCTGGCACAACTGGATGAACTGTCTCGCCAGGAGGCGCGTGACCGCCTGCTTTCAGAAATCCGCCACAGGAGAACGACATGAAAAAAAGTACCACCGACCTGAACATGGTCAACGCCTACATCCCCGGTCGCGCCGATGTCGGCCCGGTCACCGGGGCCCTGATCGAACGCCGCGACGCCCTGCTGGGCCCCGCTTACCGCCTGATGTACGAACACCCGCTGCACATCGTGCGTGGCGAAGGCGTCTGGCTGATCGATCCGCAAGGCCGGCGCTATCTCGACGTCTACAACAACGTCACCTCGCTGGGTCATTGCCATCCTGCGGTCACCGAAGCCATCTGCACCCAGGTCCAGACCCTGGCCACCAACACCCGCTACCTGCACGAAACCATCCTGGAACTGGCCGAGCGCCTGCTGGCCACGGTGCCTGAAACGGCGCTGGCACACCTGATGCTGACCTGCACCGGCAGCGAAGCCAATGATCTGGCCTATCGCATCGCCAAGGTCCGTACCGGCGGCGTGGGGGTGATCGTCACCGATACGGCCTATCACGGCATCACCGACGCCGTCTCGCAGTTCTCGCCTTCATTGGGTACGACCGTCAACCTGGGCGCGCATGTGCGACTGGTACCGGCGCCGCGCAGCTACCACGCCGACGGCGCCGACCTGGGAGAACGCTTCACGCGCGATGTCGAGGCTGCCATCGCCGACCTGAAGCGCCATGGCATCCAGCCGGCGGCACTGATCGTCGATTCGCTCTTCACCAGCGACGGCATCCTGCCGGGACCGGTCGGCTTCCTCAAGGGTGCCGTAGAAGCCATCAAGCGTGCCGGTGGCCTGTTCATCGCCGATGAAGTGCAACCGGGCTTCGGCCGCACAGGTGAGCACATGTGGGGCTTCCAGCGCCACGGCGTGGTCCCCGATATCGTGAGCATGGGCAAACCGATGGGCAATGGCCAGCCGGTGGCCGGCCTGCTGGCCACGGCTGACGTCTTGCAGGAGTTCGGCCAGCGCTCGCGCTACTTCAATACCTTCGGCGGCAACACGGTGTCATGTGCCGCCGCACTGGCCGTGCTCAAGACCATAGAAAATGAAGCACTGATTGCTCATGCGCAGCAGGTCGGCTCGGTCTTGCTCAACGGCCTCAGCGCCCTGGCCGAGCGTCACGACGCCATTGGCGACGTGCGCGGTGCAGGCATGTTCGTAGGGGTGGAGCTGGTGACTGACCGCCACACGCGCGCGCCTGATCGCAGCCTCACCAGCGAAGTAGTGAACCGGATGCGCCAGAAGGGTGTGTTGCTCAGCGCCTGCGCCATGGGCCACAACGTCCTGAAGATCCGCCCGCCGCTGGTGTTGACGGCGCAGCAGGCCGGCTTGGTGATCGACGCGCTTGATGAGTCGCTCAACGAAGCCAGAACGGCCTCACGGTGACGGCTGCCGCGACGATGATATGATCGATCCATGCGACCCATAGAGCCCCTCGACCGCACCGACATCAAGATTCTCGAGCACTTGCAGCGCGAGGGGCGCTGTTCGAACGTGGAACTGGCCGAGGCGGTCAGCTTAAGTCCCAGCCCTTGCCTGACCCGCACCAAGCGCATGGAAGAGAGCGGCATCATCGCCGGCTACGGTGCGCAGATTGCCCTGGACAAGCTGGGCAGCCATGTCGAGGTATTTTCCGAGATCACCCTCGGCAGCCACCGCCCGGCCGATTTCCGCAAGTTCGAACAGGGCGCCGCCAAGTGTCAGGAAATCGTCGAGTGCTACAACGTCAGTGGCGGCTACGACTACCTGCTCAAGATCATCGCCCCCACGGTATCGGCATTCCAGGAATTGATGGAGCGGCTGCTGGAGGATGAAATCGGCATCGAGAAGTTCGCCAGCCGGATCGTGTTGCGGCATCCTTTTGCGCAGCGTGTGGCGCCGGTGGCGGTGATTGCGACGGGGAAGAGCAGTTGGAAGTAGCGACGCCGGGGGCTTTTCATTTCTCCGCTGACATATAGAACTCATTTCATAAATAGGCGTGCGATGCGTTCTGCTCAGAAAGGGCGCTGATTTGATTGCCTCAGCGCTGAGGCAGCCTGAAAGTTGTGGTCTAAACATCGGGCAACTTAGGATGCAAACTTCCGGGGAAAGTGGAAGTGGGCCAGTTTTCGATGCGACTCAACAATGGGTAAAAGCGGAGTCAGGGATAGCAGCATGTCCTGCCGGCAACGAGCAGGAAATCGAAGCCGCCTTAACTGAACTGGCTGAATTTAAGAAATCCAACAAAAATTACTTAACATGAATTAACATATTGCCGCCCGGCAATATGAACTTCTCCGCAGCTCTGCAATCCCTGGGGATCAACGGGTCTCGCGATGCATTGCCGGCCAGTACCGCAGAAACTACACAACGGTCAAATCCAGACAGGGGAAACACAAGATGAAACGTAAGCGCTGCGCCCCGTGGGTGCGTACAGCCATGCTCGCCAGTATCGTCCTGACGGCGTTGCCAGCCTCGGCGCAGATAGCCGAGCAAACAATCCGGGAATTCACGGGTTGCGGTAGTAGCTTCTTCAGCGTCCTTGCGCAGGATGCGGCTGCAAGTCAGACATTCCCGACACTGCAACGACAAGGTGAGATCGCCTGGATCAAGGTTCAGGATCGCAAGACGGCGCCGGCCAGCCAGATTGATTTCTCCGCCGCCGTCACCGTAGGCGGCATGAAGCTGCTGGGGTATTTCGACGAGATCACCGATCTCAAGGAGCTGGGACGCTATTACTACTGGGGATTCATCGTCGAGGGTACGGTTGAAGAGGTCATGGCCAAACTGCGTCCGATGGTCAAAGACGCCAGTCGCCTGCAACGCGTCGAAACGGACTATGCACGCACGGAATTGAAAACGGGTAGCGGCGAGTGGCTTGCCATCAATACTGCCGCCAGTAGCGTCCCCCGGAAAAATACGATCGAGCGCGCATTCATCGTCGAAAGCATGGAAAACAACCCGCGTGCCACGCGCGTTTCATGCTCGCTGCAAGGCTCGGTCACTGCATCGGTTCTTCAGAAAGAACGCCCCGACCTCAGCCCGGCTGAATTGCCGGATTCTTGACGGGACAAAGAAGTCCCGGCACCGCCCGCAACACCATCAAATCCAATGACGAACCAACCCATATCATGATGAACAAAAAATACTTGGCATTTTCATTGCCCTTCATGCTCGCCGCCTGCACCACTCCTCCGAGCAACAACGTGGCCGTGACTACCCCAACAGCGAACGGCATTGCCGTCATTACCGCCAAACCCAAGAAAACCGTTTGCGCCTCGTCGGCATTTGCATTGGCCGGTAACTCAACCCGAGGAGAGCTCTGCGTCACCCAGGGCAACTTTGCATCGGACCGCTATGTGCTGAGATTGAACAACACCACCGTCGTGCAAGGCATCGACGATGAGACCACGCCTGGCATCTCATCGAGCTACCAGGGGCAGCGCATCACACTGCAATGTGCTCCTCAGAACATCCGGGGAGACGCTACCGCCGAGGAGGTGCGCAAGATCGTTCCCGCCTATTCGGAAGCCAAGGTGAACAAGACGGTGGAGCTGATGCAAGGTTCCATCATGCCCATCGAGGTCGGCCGCATGTGTTCGGTGACCTCGGGTGCCGATAGCCTGATGAAGGTGCAGGTGTTCTTCGACTGATCTTGCTGGTCATGCCATGGTAGCGTCCATCTCGCTTGGTACTTCCACGGCAACACCCTCGGGAAACGGCGCAGACTTCAGCCAAACTGAGTGAAATCCGGCTTACGCTTCTCAAAGAATGCCGTGAACGCTTCCTTGGCCTCGGGCTCGGTCAACATGCGCGAGAAGTGTTCGATCTCGACGACCATCTGCTGTTCGGTGGCGGTCACGCGATTCTTCTTCATCAACTGCTTGGTCAGGCGGATCGATGCAGCCGGCAAGGCAGCCAGCTTGGCTGCCTGCTTGTGCGCATAGGCAAGCAACTCCTCCACCGGCATGACGCGATTGACGAAGCCCATCTGGCAGGCTTCGTCTGCACCGAAGGCTTCGCCCAGCAACAGCTTTTCAGCGGCGCGCTGGTAACCGGCGATGTGCGGCAACAGCAGCGATGAGGCGGCCTCCGGGCACAAACCCAGTTGCGTGAAGGGCATCGAGAACTTGGCATTGTCGGCCGCATAGACCAGGTCGCAATGCAACAGCAGCGTGGTACCGATGCCCACAGCCACGCCCGCGACCGCCGCCACGATGGGTTTACTGGCATGGCTGATCTGCCACAGGAACTGGAATACCGGCGCGTCCTGAGTCTTGGGCGGGTTCTTCAGGAAGTCTTCCAGGTCGTTGCCGGCCGAGAAGGCTTGCGGCTTGCCGGTGAAGAGGATGACGCGCACCGCACTGTCGGTTTCGGCATCCTTGAGGGCATCGGCCAGTTGCTGGTACATGGCGGCAGTGATGGCGTTCTTCTTGTCTTCGCGGTCGAAGTGGATGGTCAGGATGCCATCGGCCTTGCTCAGTTGAATATCCATCTGCACGGGTCTCCTTGATTCTTATAAATGATTTATATGATTCATGAAAAAAGCCGCACAGCAGGAGCAGTGCGGCTTTTTTGTTCAGGCCTTGCGCGCGTAGATCAGACGCGTTCGAAGATGCCCGCTGCACCCATGCCGGTACCCACGCACATGGTCACCATGCCGTACTTCAGGTTCTTGCGGCGCAGGGCATGGATGGTGGTAGCGGCACGAATGGCACCGGTGGCACCCAGCGGGTGGCCCAGGGCAATCGCGCCACCCATGGGGTTGACCTTGCTCGGATCCAGACCGAGATCGCCAATGACTGCCAGCGCTTGCGCAGCGAATGCTTCGTTCAGTTCGATCCAGTCGATCTGGTCCTGGGTCAGGCCACCGGCCTTCAGCGCCGCCGGAATCGCTTCCTTCGGGCCGATGCCCATGATCTCCGGCGGCACGCCGCGCACGGCGAAGGAGACGAAACGCGCCAGCGGGGTCAGGTTGAATTGCTTGAGGATCTTTTCCGAAACGATGATCAACGCACCGGCGCCGTCCGATGTTTGCGAGCTGTTGCCAGCGGTGACGCTGCCCTTGGCAGCGAACACTGGCTTCAACTTGCCCAATGCCGCCAGGTTGGAGTCGGCACGCGGACCTTCGTCCAGGCTCACGGTGCGGGTCTTGATGTCGATCTCGCCGGTAGCCAGGTTGGGGAAGCGTTCGACGATTTCGAAGGAAGTCATCTCATCGGCGAACTCGCCGGCCTGCTGGGCGGCGATGGCCTTCTGGTGCGAGGCCAGCGAGAATTCGTCCTGGGCTTCGCGCGAGACCTTCCATTGCTGCGCCACCTTCTCGGCGGTCAGGCCCATGCCGTAGGCCATGCCGACGTTCTCATCCTTGAAGGCATTGATGTTGATGGAAGGATGGAAGCCCATCATCGGCACCATCGACATCGATTCAGCGCCGGCCGCGATCATCACATCGGCTTCGCCCACGCGGATGCGGTCGGCGGCCATGGCGATGGCGGTGATGCCGGAGGCGCAGTAGCGGTTGATGGTGACGCCGCCGATGGTGTTGGGCAGGCCGGCCAGCAGCACGGCATTGCGCGCCATGTTCAGACCCTGCGCCCCTTCGGGGAAGGAGCAGCCGACGATGGCGTCCTCGATCAGCTTAGGATCCAGGCCCGGCACCTGTGCCACGGCGGACTGGATGGCGCGCACCAGCAGGTCATCCGGGCGGGTGTTCTTGAACATGCCACGCGGCGCCTTGCCGATGGGGGTGCGGGTGGCGGCGACGATGTAGGCGTCTTGCAGTTGTTTGCTCATTACCAAATCTCCTTGGACTCTCCCTCCCCTTCAAGGGGAGGGAGGTTTCATTAATTGCGCACAGGCTTACCGGTTTGCATCATGCCCATGATGCGTTCCTGGGTCTTGGGGTGGTTGAGCAGTTCCATGAAGAACTTGCGCTCGATGTCGAGCAGCCATTGTTCATTGACGATGCTGCCCTCTTCCACCTCGCCACCGGCGACGGTCTCGGCGATCATCTTGCCCAGCTTGAAGTCGTGCGCCGAGATGAAGCCGCCATCACGCATGTTGACCAGCTGCGCCATGATGGTAGCCAGGCCGTTGCGGCCGATCACCGGCACCTGCGGCGGCAGTTGCGGGCGGTAGCCGGCGTCGAACAGCGCGCGCGCCTCGACCTTGGCCACGTGCAGCAATTCATAGGGATTGAAGACGATCACATCATCCTCGCGCAGGTAGCCCAGCTTGCGCGCTTCCAGTGCCGACTTGGAGACATTGGCAGTAGCCGCAGCCAGCATGTATTCCTTCAGGAATTGCAGGATGTCGTTACCCTTGGCTTCGCGGGCGGCGCGCACGGCCGCTTCCTTGAGGCCGCCACCGGCCGGGATCAGGCCTACGCCCACTTCCACCAGGCCGATGTAGGACTCGATGGAGACCACGCGCTTGGCGGTATGCAGCAGCAGTTCGCAGCCACCACCGAGGGCCAGGCCAGCAACCGCCGCAATGACCGGCACGCTGGCGTACTTCAGGCGCTGGTGCGCCTGCTGCAGCTGGTGCACCACCGGTTCGATCGCCTTGACGCCGCCGGACATGAACAGCGGCAGCATCGATTGCAGGTCGGCACCGGCCGAGAAGGCGCCGCCTTCGGCTGCGTCCGGGTGCCAGATCACCAAGCCCTTGAAATTCTGCTCGGCTTCGGTGACGGCCTTGTTCATGCCATCGATCACGCCTTGGCCGATGACGTGCATCTTGGTCTTGAAGGACAGGATCAGCACATCGTCGTTCTGGTGCCAGATGCGCACCGATTCGTCTTCGAAGACGGTGGTACCGGCGCTCTTGCCATCGGCGGCACCCTCGCCCACCAGCGGGGCGCGGAAGGCCTGGCGCTGGTAGACCGGCAGTTCGGAACGGGCGACGTCAGTCTTCTTCGAGGGCGAATACGAACCTTTTTCCGAATGCACGCCATCGCGGCCATCGAAGACCCAGTCAGGCAGCGGGGCATTGGACAAGGCACGGCCGGCATCGATGTCTTCCTTGACCCATTGCGCGATCTGCTTCCAGCCCGCGGCTTGCCAGGTCTCGAAGGGACCGACGCTCCAGCCGAAGCCCCAGCGCATGGCGAAGTCGAGGTCGCGTGCATTGTCGGCCACCGACTCCAGATGCACGGCGATGTAGTGGAAGGCATCGCGGAAGATGGCCCACAGGAACTGGCCTTGCGGATTGGTGGAATCATGCAGCGCCTTCATGCGCTTGACCGGATCCTTTTCCTTCAGGATGCGGGCGATGATGTCATCGGCCTTGCCACCGCCGGGCACGTAGTCGCCCTTGGCCGGGTCGATGCGCAAGATGTCCTTGCCCACCTTCTTGTAGTAACCGGCACCACTCTTCTGGCCCAGTGCACCCTGCTCGACCAGCTTGGCCAACAGCGGCGGGGTGGCATAGGTGGAGAAGAAGGGATCATCCTTCAGGTTGTCCTGCATGGTACGGATGACGTGGCCCATGGTATCGAGGCCCACCACGTCCGCGGTGCGGAAGGTGCCGGACTTGGCGCGGCCCAGCTTGGCGCCGGTCAGGTCATCGACTACGTCCACCGAGAGACCATACTTGTCGGCTTCGATGATGGTGGCCAGGATGCCGAACACGCCCACGCGGTTGGCCACGAAGTTGGGGGTGTCGAAGGCGCGCACCACACCCTTGCCGAGGGTGGTGGTGAGGAAGGCTTCGAGCTGGTCAAGAATGTGCGGTTCGGTGGACTGGGTCGGGATCAGCTCGACCAGGTGCATGTAGCGCGGCGGGTTGAAGAAGTGCACGCCGCAGAAACGTGCCTTCAAGGCAGCGTCGAAACCTTCGGAGAGGGCATTGATCGACAGGCCCGAGGTATTGGTGGCGAAGATGGCCTTGGGGGCGATGTGCGGGGCGACCTTCTTGTAGAGGTCATGCTTCCAGTCCATGCGCTCGGCGATGGCTTCGATGATGAGGTCGCAGCCTTCCAGCACGGCCAGGTCATCTTCGTAGTTGGCAACCTGGATCAGGGCCGCATCTTCCTTGTTGCCCAGCGGCGCCGGGCTGAGTTTCTTGAGGTTCTCGATGGCGCGCTGCACGATGCCGTTTTTCGGGCCTTCCTTGGCCGGCAGATCGAACAGCACGACCGGCACGCGGGCATTGATGCAATGGGCGGCGATCTGTGCCCCCATGACGCCCGCGCCGAGCACGGCCACTTTTTTGACGATGAAATTGGACACGCAAATCTCCTTTGCTGGTGCTGCAGACATGAAACATGAATTCGGGGCCTGGCAAGCGGCTGTGCCGCTCAGAGCGAACGACTACTTTACGCCTGTTTGTCTGTTTGGCCTTGCGGCTGCTCACAGGATGCCCTGCCGTGGTGACGTAGCCGTGACGCCATCCCTGGCCTCATTGCGGTAGATCAACGCCGCGCGCCGGCCTGCAGCCCGCGCGCGGCGTGGTATTGCGCTCAGAACAACTGT
The DNA here is from genome assembly GCF_000333555.1 of Herbaspirillum sp. B65. Classification (NCBI taxonomy): domain Bacteria; kingdom Pseudomonadati; phylum Pseudomonadota; class Betaproteobacteria; order Burkholderiales; family Oxalobacteraceae; genus Herbaspirillum; species Herbaspirillum sp. B65. Next base: position 15,016 of record NZ_BADI01001067.1, read on the forward strand.
GCGTCCAGCGCCATCAGGTTGGCCGCACCCGAACGGGCCTGGCGGATCAGCATCGCGGTTTCCGGCAGCAGGCGGGCGAAGTAGAAGCGCGCCGTGGCCAGCTTGGCGGTGTAGAAGGCGTCGCCGCTGTCCTGCTTTTCCAGCGCGATCTTGGCCATGCGCGCAAACAGGTAGGAGAACACCAGGTGACCCACCACGCGCAGGTAAGGCACGGCGGCGGCGCCGGCTTCGTCCTGGTTGGCGAAAGACTTCATGCCGATTTCCATGGTCAGCTTGGTCACCTTGTCGCCGATGTCGGCCAGCGGGGTGATGAATTCGGACATGGACTCATCGGTGCCATGCTCTTCCACGAAGGCCTGGATCTGCGCGCCGAATTTCTTCAGCTTGGCGCCGTTGTCCATCAGGATCTTGCGTCCCAGCAGGTCCAGCGACTGGATGGTGTTGGTTCCTTCATAAATCATGTTGATGCGGGCATCGCGCACGTATTGCTCCATGCCCCACTCGGCGATGTAGCCGTGACCACCATAGACCTGCAGGCACTCGGAGGTGGCCATCCAGGCGTTGTCGGTGAGGAAGGCCTTCACCACCGGGGTCAGCAGGGCCACAATGTCGGCGCTGTCCTTGCGCACCTGTTCGTCGGGGTGGGTCAGTTCCTTGTCCAGCTCCAGGGCGACATAGGAGGTAAAGGCACGGCCCCCCTCGGCGAAGGCCTTGGCGGTCAACAACATGCGGCGCACGTCGGGGTGCACGATGATCGGGTCGGCCGGCTTGTCAGCCGCTTTCACGCCGGACAGGCTGCGCATCTGCAGGCGGTCCTTGGCATAGACCAGGGCGTTCTGGTAGGCCACTTCGGTCAGGCCCAGGCCTTGCATCCCCACGCCCAGGCGCGCCGCGTTCATGAACACGAACATGGCCTGCAAGCCCTTGTGCGGCTGGCCGATCAGCCAACCGGTAGCGCCATCCAGGTTCATCTGGCAGGTGGCATTGCCGTGGATGCCCATCTTTTCTTCGATGGCACCGCAGAAGATCGGGTTGCGCGCGCCCAGCGAGCCGTCGGCATTGGGGAGGAACTTGGGAACCAGGAAAAGTGAAATTCCCTTCGAACCTTCTGGCGCATCGGGCAGACGCGCCAGCACCAAGTGAATAATATTTCCAGATACGTCGTTCTCCCCTGCGGAGATGAAAATCTTGTTGCCGGTGATCTTGTAGGAACCATCGGCCTGCGGCTCGGCCTTGCTGCGCAGCAAGCCCAGGTCGGTACCGCAGTGCGCTTCGGTCAGGCACATGGTGCCGGTCCACTCGCCCGAGACCAGCTTGGGCAGGTAGAGCTGCTTCTGTTCATCCGAACCATGCGCGTGCAGGCATTCGTAGGCGCCGTGCGACAGGCCGGGGTACATGGTCCAGGCTTGGTTGGACGAATTCAACATCTCGTAGAAGGAATTGTTGATCGTCAGCGGCAGGCCCTGGCCGCCGAATTCCGGGTCACAGGACAAGGCCGCCCAGCCCGCTTCCACATATTGCTGGTAGGCTTGCTTGAAACCCTTGGGCGTGGTGACCGTCTTGCTGTCGCGGTCGTAGTGGCAACCCTCGCGGTCGCCCGAATGGTTCAGCGGGAACAATACTTGCGAAGCGAACTTGCCGCCCTCCTCCAGCACTTGGTCCACCAGTTCGCGGTTGGTGTCGGCATGGGGCGGCAGTTCTTTGAACACTTCCTCGACCTTGAGCAGCTCGTGCAGCACGAATTGCATGTCGCGCAAGGGGGCGTTGTATTGGGGCATGAATGTCTCCGGACGGGTTTAGGCTGCCTTCCTGGCAGCCGATTTTGAATGCTTGGCGGGTGCGGCCTGGGTGCTGCTGTCGCTGCCTTGCGGGCGATAGCTGTCGATCAGGCGGCGGAAACTCGCTTCGGCGCGCTCGACGCTGCCGGGGATGTGCAGGAAGCGCGCATCGTGATGCAGGGCCAGGATCAGGCCATACATTTCATAGACCATCTGGCTGACCTCGATGTCGGCGCGCAGATGGCCGGCTTCCATGGCCTGCCGGATGCAGCGCTCCAGGGCATCGCGCCAGGCCTGGACCATCGCCACCAGGTGATCGCGAATGGCGCCGGGGCGGTCGTCGTATTCAACCGCGCCGCTGATGTAGATACAGCCCAGCGCGATTTCCACCGTGACCTGCTTGATCCAGCGCGCGAACATGCCTTCCAGGCGCGGCAGGCCGCGTGGTTCCTTGATGGAGGGATAGAACACCTCCTGCTCGAAACGGTTGTGGTACAGCCGCACGACCTCGATCTGCAAGTCCTCCCGCGAGCCGAAGTGGGCGAAGACGCCGGACTTGCTCATCTTCATCTTCTCGGCCAACAGACCAATGGTGAGCCCTTCCAGCCCGTCACGGCTGGCCAGCTCCAGCGCCACGTCCAGGATGGCGGCGCGGGTCTGCTCGCCCTTGCGCAGGAACTTGGGCCGGGCGGGCGCGGTGGTCACCTTGCTTGTCTCTGTCATCGTTATCTCTTTGATATCCATCACCAGGGCGTGAGGGAAAGGAAGTCGTTCGCCGGGCGCGCGGCATGGCCGCGACTCCTGGCTGTATGAATTTATCTTCATACAGAATTTATTCGAACGATCGTACTATTATTCATCGCGCCGCAAAAGTCAAACAAAAAAAATCAGCGTGCCTGACGCGGGCGAATTTGCCACGCAGCAAGCATTCAGACAGGCGCGGAAGGAGGGGTGGTGGCACCCAGCAGGTCGTGGGCATCCAGCAAGGCGTAGACGATGGTGGGGTTGTTTTCCAGGCATTTGCGGATGGCCGCGGGAATGGTCTCGCGCGTCTTGCGGCACAGGCCGGGTTGCTCGGCCAGGTGGATCTGCAGGCCGCGCACGGTGCGCACCTCGTTGGGGCCGGGGCTGATGTGCAGGTGGATGCCGAGGTTCTTGCGCATGAGGCTGCCCACGTGCAGCAGCTCTTCGTAGCTGGCCACGCGGGTGATGCGTTCGATCAGGCGTTTTTCTTCTTCGCGGGTCAGCCACAGCACGCGCGCCTCGGGGGCGTGCAGGCATTCCAGCAGGGCTTCACGCTGGCAGTCGCAGGCGCCGGGCGGGCACTCCTTGCGCAGGGGCCGCGCCACCGGCATGGGAGATACGGATTCGGAGGGGACTACCTGGGACATCTGCACCTTCATACCGGGAGTGGAGAAAAGACAGGTCGGGGAGATCGGCCCTCATGTTACAACGAGCTTGTCGTGTGGTGGCAGCGCATCTATTCAGAGGAACGGTCCAGCAGGCGCCGGTCACGCTTGGTCGGCCGCCCCTTGATCTCGGCCGAGGGTTCGCGGAACAAGCGATGGCGCTCGGCCTGGGCGGCACGCCGCGCGATGCTCTCTTCACTTTCCTGATAGAGGGTCGCGGCAATGGCGGCCGAGCCGCGCTTGTCGGCGATGCCGGTGACCAGCACTTCCCATTCGGTTGATCCATTGTCGATCTGCAGGCGGTCGCCGGTCTTGATGTTGTGGGCCGGCTTGGTGCGCTCGCCGTTGAGCTTGATGCGGCCGCGGTCCACGGCTTCGGTGGCTTGCGAGCGCGTCTTGAAGAAGCGCGCGGCCCAGCACCATTTGTCGATGCGCGTTGTGTCCATGCTGTTGGGGAAGGGAGAGAAATGGTCTGACGGTAATTATCGATATTTTTCTAAAAATATACACAAGAAAATCGGGAAACCTGGTCTTTATTGGGCTCATCGCTTCCGCGGCAGGTCGGCGTACTTATGCTTTGCGGCTTGCTCAACCAGCCTTCATTGCCCCGGTACCCGCCATGACCGACAACCTCTCGACAGTCACGACTGCCTTCGCCCAGGCCATCCTGACCCAGCAATACCGTCCCCTCCGATTACGTTGGAGCCAGCGTGAAACCCATTTCTCCCAACAACTGCTGGTGCAACGGGTAGAGCTGCGCGAAGCGCTGCTGGAGGGACTGGAAGGACAGTTGACTTGCCTGTCCATCGATCCCGATCTGCCCCTGCAAGAACTGCTGGGGCAGCCCATCGGCGTGGAGATGGTGACCGACCGCGGCGGCCTGCACCATATCAATGGCTTGATCACCGATGCGCGGGCCGGCCATGCCGATGGGGCACTGCGGGTCTATCAGTTGACGCTGCGTGATGCGCTCTGGGTGATGAGGGAACGGATCAACACCCGCATCTTCCGCGGCAAGAACGTACCGGCCATCCTTGAGATCATGCTGCGCGAATGGCGCCAGCGCAGTCCCGTGCTGGCCAGTGCCTTTTCCTTCGACCTCGACCGGCTCGACGATGCACGCTATCCGATCCGCGAGATCAGCCATCAATTCAACGAGTCCGATGCGCACTTCATCGAACGGCTTTGCCGGCGCGAGGGTATCACCTGGTACATCGCCACACCCCAGGCGTCGGACGGTATCGACACCTCAACCACGCCAGCTCACACCCTGGTGTTCTGCGACCAGGTGGCGCTGCTGCCGCAAGCCAGCGCGGCCAACGTACGTTATCACCGCGACGGCGCCACCGAAGAACGCGACACCATCAGCGCATGGAGTTGCGAACGCAGCCTCACGCCAGCCAGCGTGCAACGCGCCAGCTGGGACTATAAATCGGTACGCATCAATGACGTGGTCAGCCATGGCATCGTGGACCAGGGAAGGGCCGGCACCGAACTCGGATTGGCCATCACCGATCGCTTCATCGAGGCACCCCATGTGGCAGAGAACCTGCTGGACCAGGTACGCCTGGCCGATGCACGCATGTCGGCGCACGAAGGCCGTTGCGAATCCTTCCAGGCCAGTGGCAGTGTGCGCGATCTGGCGGTAGGACACTGGTTCGTTCTGGAACGGCACCCCGATATGGCATCTGCGCCAGGAGCATCCCAACATCAAGGTCGTGCTCTCGACCTCGACCCAGCTCACCAACCTGACCAAGCGCGAAGCCGACATCGCCGTGCGCACCGTGCGCCCGGATGCGCCGGACCTGATCGCGCGCCATCTCAAGCGCTTGTACACGGGCATCTATGCCGCCAAGTCCTATGTGAAGAAACGTGGCCTGCCCGAGCCCGGTACCGGGCTGAAGGGACATGACGTGGTGATCTATCCGCGCAGCGTCTCGCCGGTGAAGTCAGAACAGATCAGTGGCGAATCGATCACCCATGCCAACGTGGCCATGGAAGTCAGTACCGGACTGGTGATGTATGACTGCCTGCAAGCCGGGGTGGGCATCGGTGAACTGCCGACCCACATGGGTGACAAGGCCAGCGGGCTGGTGCGCATCTGGCCGCAGCGCGCCACCCCGTATGACATGTGGCTGGTCCTGCACAGCGACCTGAACCGCACCGCACGGGTGCGAGCGGTGGCCGATGCGATCATTGCAGCCTTTGAGGC
>NZ_BADI01001066.1:0-3449 GCF_000333555.1 Herbaspirillum sp. B65
CCGACCTGGGCGACAACCCGCTGCTGCGCTGGCTGCGCGGCCATCTGAAGATCAGCAACGACTACGATGGCGAAAAGTTCACCACCCGCATCAATGGTGTGCGCTATTTCACCCCGCTGATGCTGGTGCTGCTGTTGATCGAGATTTCCGACGTGATCTTCGCGGTGGACAGCATCCCGGCCATCTTCGCCATCACCAAGGATCCGTTCATCGTCTTCACCTCGAACATGTTTGCCATCATGGGTCTGCGTGCGCTGTACTTCCTGCTGGCCGATTCGGCCGAGCGCTTCCACCTGCTCAAGTATGGCCTGGCGCTGGTGCTGCTGTTCGTGGGTGGCAAGATGCTGCTGTCGATCTGGTTCCACGTGCCGGTGCTGATCTCGCTGTCCATCGTCGGTGCCATCCTGTTGGTGTCCATCATTGCCAGCCTGGTGCTGAGCCGGGACAAGAAAAAAGAAGGTAGCGCCGTCTGAGGGCGCTTGTGAAGAATTCAACGTGGGGCTTGACCGGCTGGAGCAATCTGGCCGGTTTTTTTATGCACAGGTGAAGTTTATTGCCGTTCGATGCAAATTTGGCATCGTTCGTTTATTGGGGACGGAGTGCATTAGAATGTCTGTTCCACTCTTCAGGTTTGCAGCGTCTGCCATGGCCCGCCTTCCCCGTCTCGTTGTCCCGCACCAGCCTCACCACATCATCCAGCGCGGCCATGATGGCCTGGTCATTTTTCGTGATGCCGAGGACCACCTGGCCTTCCTGGGCTGGTTGAAGGATGCAGCGCGGCAATTCAAGGTGGCCGTGCACGCCTACGTGCTCATGCCCGACCACCTGCACCTGCTGGTCACGCCCAGCGACGACGCCGGGCTGGCACGGATGATGCAATGGATAGGGCGCCACTACGTCCCGTATTTCAACCAGAAGCATGGACGCAGCGGTACGCTATGGCAGGGGCGTTACCGCGCCACCGTCATCGATGCCGAGCTCTACCTGCTGGCCATCTGCCGCTACATCGAGCTCAATCCGGTGCGCAACGGCCTGGCGGCCAGCCCGGGTGAGTATCCGTGGTCCAGCTACATGCATCACATCGGTGCCAAGCAGGATGGCTTGATTACCGATCATCCTCAGTATTGGTCCATTGGCAACACGCCCTTCGATCGCGAGATCGCCTATCGCCAGCTCACCGAAGAGGGCCTGGCGCGCGCCGAAGTGGAGCGCATCACCGCTGCCACGCTCAAGGGTTGGGCGCTGGGATCGGACGAGTTCAAGCAAGGCCTGGAGCGCCAGACCCATCGCCGTGTCAGTCCGGCCAAGCGCGGCCGCCCGGCGATGGTCCGCCCCGTGACTCAAGTTGATGACGTATCCGTAGGGAAAGAGTCGTAGTCGTTCAAAAATAAATGTGTTGAATCAATGAGTTAGATGTTTTTCTCTTTGCTCTGTCCCCAATAAAAAAATCCGTAAATTTCTAGGGAATTAAATTGGACTCAGACCCCATTTATTTTCATTGAACTATTGGGTGCAGTGCACTATTCTTCAAATCCTTACTGTCAATGTGGTGGAGCACCGTTATGCACGCGCAAGGCCTTTACGACCCAGCAAATGAACATGACGCCTGTGGCGTCGGTTTCATCGCCCACATCAAGGGCAAGAAATCCCATTCCATCGTTGACCAGGGTTTGCTCATTCTGAAGAACCTGGATCACCGGGGCGCCGTCGGTGCCGATGCCTTGATGGGTGACGGTGCCGGTATCCTGATCCAGATCCCCGATCAGTATTACCGTGAAGAGATGGCCAAGCAGGGCGTGGACCTGCCGCCGCCTGGTGAATATGGCGTGGGCATGATCTTCCTGCCCAAGGAAAACGCTTCCCGCATTGCCTGTGAACAGGAAATCGAACGCTCGGTGCTGGCCGAAGGCCAGATCGTGCTGGGCTGGCGCGACGTGCCGGTGGACCGCGACATGCCGATGTCGCCCACCGTGCGCGAAAAAGAACCGGTGATCCGCCAGATCTTCATCGGCCGCGGCCCGGACGTGATGGTCACCGATGCGCTGGAACGCAAGCTCTACGTGATCCGCAAGTCGTCCGGCCACGCCATCCAGGCGCTGAACCTGTTGCACGGCAAGGAATTCTTCGTGCCCTCGATGTCGGCCCGCACCGTGGTCTACAAGGGGCTGCTGCTGGCCGATCAGGTCGGCGTGTACTACAAGGACCTGCAGGACGAACGCTGTGTCTCGGCCCTGGCCCTGGTGCACCAGCGCTTCTCCACCAACACCTTCCCGGAATGGCCGCTGGCCCACCCGTACCGCCTGATCGCCCACAACGGTGAAATCAACACCGTCAAGGGCAACTTCAACTGGATGCGCGCCCGCGAAGGCGTGATGCAGTCGGCCGTGCTGGGTGCGGACTTGAAGAAGCTGTTCCCGCTGATCTATGAAGGCCAGTCTGATACCGCCAGCTTCGACAACGCGCTGGAACTGCTGGTCATGGCCGGCTATCCGCTGCCGCAGGCGATGATGATGATGGTGCCCGAAGCCTGGGAAAACCACACCTCGATGGACGACAACCGTCGCGCCTTCTACGAATACCACGCCGCCATGATGGAACCGTGGGACGGCCCGGCTGCGCTGGCCTTCACCGATGGCCGTCACATCGGCGGCACGCTGGACCGCAACGGTTTGCGTCCGGCGCGTTACATCGTCACCGATGACGACCTGGTGGTGATGGCTTCCGAATCCGGCGTGCTGCCGATTCCCGAATCCAAGATCATCCAGAAGTGGCGCCTGCAACCGGGCAAGATGTTCCTGATCGACCTGGACGCCGGCCGCATCATCGACGACAAGGAACTCAAGGACACCTACGCCAACGCCAAGCCCTACAAGCAGTGGATCAACTCGGTGCGCGTCAAGCTCGATGAGTTGAAGGAAGAGCCGCGCCAGCCGTCGTCGTCGCTGAAGCTGCTGGACCTGCAGCAGGTCTTCGGCTACACCCAGGAAGATGTCAAGTTCCTGATGGCCCCCATGGCCAGCGGTGGCGAGGAAGCCATCGGCTCCATGGGCAATGACTCGCCGCTGGCGGTCATGTCCAACAAGAACAAGCCGCTCTACAACTACTTCCGCCAGCTGTTCGCGCAAGTGACCAACCCGCCCATCGATCCGATCCGCGAAGCGCTGGTCATGTCGCTGGTGTCCTTCATCGGTCCCAAGCCCAACCTGCTGGACACCAACAACATCAACCCGCCGATGCGCCTGGAAGTGTCGCAGCCGGTGCTGGACTATGACGACATTGCCAAGCTGCGCAACATCAGCGCGCACAGCGGCGGCAAGTTCAAGTCCTACGAACTGAACATCTGCTATCCGGTCGCCTGGGGCAAGGAGGCATCGAAGCCCGCCTGGCTTCGCTGTGCGCCAAGGCCGTGGATGCNGTCAAGTCGGGGTCACACATCCTGATCATCTCGG